>JBDUAU010000378.1:0-1588 GCA_040004485.1 Saprospiraceae bacterium | reverse complement strand
CTGTCAACCTATGGCAGGACAAGACACTCACATCTCACGTCTCACGTCTCACGTCTCACGTCTCACACATGGAGGTCATGTCTTATTTTATTCAACGCTGATCCTGCTTTCACCCATTCGGCCTGCTGTTCGTTGTAGCCATGGAGGACATCAAGTACATCATGAGTGCCATCTGCATGTCGGAGTCTGATCTTTATCTGGCTATCGGGGTTAAAATTTTCGAAACCAAGAATATCAACATAATCATCCTGTCTGATCAAATCATAATCCGCAGGATTGACGAATGTGAGTGCAAGCATCCCTTGTTTTTTCAGATTTGTCTGATGGATGCGGGCAAAAGATTTTACAACAATTGCTTTTACACCAAGATATCTTGGTTCCATAGCCGCATGTTCACGTGATGAGCCTTCACCATAATTTTCTTCTCCAAAAACAATGGTTGGAACACCAGCCTTCTGATATTTTCTGGCTGAATCCGGTACGCCCATATAAGAACCCTCTTCAAGATTGATGACTTTATTCGCTTCATCATTGAAGGCATTGATGGCGCCGATAAAACAATTGTTAGAAATATTCTCAAGATGCCCTCTGTATTTAAGCCAGGGTCCGGCCATGGAGATGTGATCCGTAGTACATTTTCCTTTTGCTTTAAGCAGTACGCGCATATTCGTAACCTGCGAGAGGGTGATGGGTACAAAAGGAGCTAATAATTGTAAGCGATCTGATGTAGGATCAACATTGATCACAACACGACTACTATCAGCAGCAGGTGGTTGGAAGCCTGAATCCTTTACATCAAATCCTTTGGGTGGAAGTTCAACTCCAACAGGTGGATCGAATTTTACGATTTCACCATTAGCGTTTGTCAGTGTATCTGTCAGCGGATTAAATCTGAGATCACCAGCGAACGCCATCGCTGTCACGATTTCAGGGGAAGCAACGAAAGCATGCGTTGAAGCATTTCCGTCATTGCGTTTTGCAAAATTCCGGTTGTATGATGTCAGAATTGTATTACGTCGTTTCGGATCATCTATATGACGCGCCCATTGACCTATACAAGGTCCACAGGCATTTGCCAGAACAAGACCTCCTACATCTTCAAATGCCTGGAGTAATCCATCGCGTTGAACAGTGAAACGTATTTGCTCCGAGCCTGGTGTGATTGTAAATTCTGATTTTACTTTTAAGTTTTTCTTTTTGGCCTGTTCAGCGATAGAGGCCGAACGTGAAATATCTTCATACGATGAATTTGTACAAGATCCAATAAGGCTTACTTCAATGATGGGAGGATAGTCATTTTTGGTAACGGCTGCAGCAAATTCGCTGATTGGCCATGCAAGATCCGGTGTGTATGGACCATTGATGTGAGGTTCAAGTATGTCAAGATCTATTTCAATGACCTGGTCAAAATATTTGGATGGATCTGCATAGCATGCGGCATCGCCAGTAAGATGTTCTGCAATATCATTGGCAAGTTTGGCTACATCAGTGCGTCCTGTGGCTTTAAGAAGACGGGCCATCGAATCATCGTATCCAAATGTTGATGTCGTGGCACCGATCTCAGCACCCATGTTGCAGATGGTTCCTT
>JBDUAU010000010.1:0-5268 GCA_040004485.1 Saprospiraceae bacterium | reverse complement strand
GTGGAAAGGCCTCGAGTAAATAAAATAGTGAGTAGTTAGTCGTGAGTGTCTCAAGGAAAATGTGTTTAGAGAGTTTAGATTATGTTGGCTTCAGCAACTTAAGTTTAGAGAGTTTAGATTTTCACGCATCACACATCACACATCACACATCACACATCACACATCACACATCTTACGTCTCTTATCTCACTACTCACTACTCACTACTCACTACTCACTACTCACTACTCACTTCTTCAGCCCTATCTCCCTCAACCTCTCATTCAAATATTCTCCTGCAGTAATCGGCTCGTAAGCCAATGGTCTTTCTATTGTTATGGTTCCAGGCAAACAAGTTAGATCCATATCACTCTTCGGATGCAAGAAGAACGGAATCGAAAGACGCGGACGATGCCACTCTTCTCGAGGTGGATTGATGACGCGATGCGTAGTTGATTTCAGATAATTATTGGTGAGACGCTGCAGCATATCACCTACGTTCACGACGATTTCTTCTTCTCCAGGGACGATATCAAGCCATTTATTTTCCATATCAAGAATCTGCAGGCCACCAGATGATGCACCGACAAGTAATGTGATCAGATTGATGTCTTCATGTTGCTCAGCTCGTATCGCAGATTTCGGTTCCTGCGTGATGGGTGGGTAATGAATAGCACGGAGTATGCTATTGCCCATATCAATTTTTTCATCAAAATAATTTTCAGGTAATTTCAGATAGAGTGCAATGGCCTGCAAAAGTTTTGCACCTGATGACTCGAAGGCTTTATACAATTCAACACCTGTCTTATCGAATTTGGGTATTTCATTGACATGCATATTGTCCGGATATTCAGGTTTCAGTGGATGGCCTTCCGGAGTTTCCTGGCCGATCTGGAAAAATTCCTTTAGGTCACCGACATTACTTTGCTTAGCATGTTCTTTTCCAAAAGAAGTATATCCACGTTGACCTGCTAGATTCTTGCCTTCATATTTACTTTTCACTTCGGTCGGCAATGAGAAAAATGCTTTCGACTCGGCATAAAACCTATCCACCAGATCTTTTGAAATGCCATGATTGATGACACCTACAAAGCCATATTCCCGGAAGGCATGACCCAGGTCATTGACAAATTTTTGCTTCTCCTCGGGAGAACCAGAAGTAAAATTTTTTAGGTCAACGAGTGGAATGGCTCTGGACATAGGGAATAGAATTTTGAATATCGAATGCCGAATATAGAATTTTAAAGGAAAATAATAAATCATGAATCATAAATCATGAAGGTTATAGTAAGCCGAAAATCAAATCTTAAGTAATCATAATTTTTCGTATTTCATACTTCGACTTGCATTGCTCAACCATGTGCTACAGCTCAGCAACCGTCCGCGTCCTTTTTTTTGAAAATTGTGAATAACGTACAAGGAATTACGACAGGTCAGCAACCGTCCACGTACTCTTTTTTGAACCACTTATTCCCGAATAGCTATCGGGATTAAGGACACTTAGGACGACAATTAGAATAAAACCATGCCATAGACATGCACAGTTAAAATAATAGCCACATAGAATGTTTAACTCACACTTCCCTCCCCACGTTTCAAATCTCACGCCTCACGCCTCACGCCTCACGTCTCACGTCTCACGTCTCACGTCTCACGTCTCACCTCGGGGGTCTGTATCCCGATTGATCCAAAATCAACTGCGCATCTTTGATCGCAATCAATTGCTGCAGCGTCGCCTCCGGATGTTTCGCCATGTATGCTTTCACGATTTGCCATCCAAGCCATGAACCTGTATTGCCCGGTGATTGAGCAGGCATACCCGGTGATGAAGGACTTGGACCAACAAACTTTTGGATTTTTCGCATGGAGGTTTCATAAAGCATATCCTGTGTAGTAAACTGATAAAAGATATTCCGCTCGTTGTCTTCAACCCATTTCAATTTCACAAGCGGATAATCGATGATCACAGAATCATGTGTTTCCGGCAAAAGTGATTTCATGATGTAAAGCTTTTTACCATGATTGATCATGATATCCAGCAGACGTTCACCATCAGGAGGTCCCACAAGATCATCAACCCATACATCGAGTGTTCTCCGGACGATATGATCTTTGTTGTACGAACGGGTCAGATAATCAGAGAATGCATTGTTCAGACCCGTATACTTTAGATAAGGAAAAGTATCTCCCAGGAACATTTCCAGACTTATCCCGAGGCCATCCGTAAGGCTGTCTTCTGAATAAATAAAAGGGAAGAATCCAAAATCAGAAACCGTCGTATAGATCCGTGGAGTCTTTTTGTCCGGGAAATAATATTTAGCATATGTAAAAGCTGTCTGAAGATCTTTTTCAACCTTATCCAGTTTTGGGAATATTTGTTGGACCGTATCGTACAGCCAGCGCGTACTTGGTTGTCGGATCCAATACAGGATGTTCTTTAGGCGGGTTTCCCGGTCCGTATTGACGATGATATCATCCTCCATGGGCATGACATGATCAAAATAAACCTTTGAGAAAGCCGGATAATCATCCATCAGCTTCTGAAGCTTGACGGCATCCATCGCTGTATCTGCCAATAATAGCTGTTCAAACCGAGTCATCTTCAGGTCGACATGAATATCCGACACATCCGGTATATTTGCAGTCTTATCGGGATGGCAGGATAAGATGACCAAAAGTGACATCAGGAAGAAAAAATTTGACCATTTATTGGTGATCATTATGAACTTCATGGTAGTTGTATCATTTATATAGGTGCCTCCCTCGTACAATTAAAGAATTATGAAACGAATAGTTGCAAAGATATTGTGTACAGGGTTAGTGTTAGTTTACGCTTCACTTGCTTTAGTCGGGCAGGACAGGGCCTTGAGAATTGGTTTTCAGACGAGTCCCCTTATCTCCTGGATCGGCAATAATGATAACCTTATTATCAAAAATGGAAGCAACTTTGGGATAAAGTTGGGTTCTACAGTGGATATTTATTTTAGAGATAATTACTCGTTTACCACAGGAATCAACCTGGCCTTCCACGAAGGAGGCGAGTTTCAATATGAAATCGGGGGCAATTATCTGCCGGAATCTGACCTTAGTGATCCTTTGCTGCAGGTGGGGGACAAGCCATTACCTGACGGGACCAGGATTCGATACAGCCTTCAATATGTAGAAATTCCATTAGGTCTCAAGATCAGGTCCAAAGAAATAGGCTATGTGCGTTATTTTGTTGAAGCACCGGTTTTTCATTTTGATTTTTTAACAAGGGGAAGGGCCAATATTGAAACAGATATCATGAAGTATAACCAGGAAAATATTTATAAGGATTTGTCTGTAGTCAATATATTCTGGGGATTTGGTGCGGGTATTGAATATTCCATAAGTGAAAATAATGCGCTGGTAGGAGGTCTCTATTATCAAAACGGGCTTTTGGATTTTACAAGGGATAATGGAGAAAGAGCCATTGCCAATCCGGATGAAGATCCAAATGACCCGAATGATAATTTTCTGAAACAAAAGGACGATTCCAGGGCTGTAGTCAATAATCTTGTTCTCAGGCTGGGTATCATTTTTTAATTGTCCACTGGAAAATAGAAGTAGCTAACTTCCATTATTCTTATTTATTTTCAACACATCAGCGCGTTTAATCAAGATATGATGGATGACTATGAGACATTGTTAGATGATTTTATTCATCGTGGGTTAGCAGAAGATGTGGGTGAAGGTGATCACACCTCAATGGCGTGCATCCGGGCTACAAGAATCAGCAAGGCCAAACTCCTCATCAAGGATGATGGTATTATATCCGGGGTCAGTGTAGCTAAAAGAATATTTCATTCGCTTGCGGCTGCCGCTGATTTTGAAGAATTGATACCTGATGGAAGTGTGGTCAAGCCAGGTGATATAGCTTTTTACGTTACATGTCCTACAAGAGCATTATTGATGGGTGAACGGCTTGCATTGAATACGATGCAGCGGATGAGCGGAATATCTACTATTTCATCATTGTTTGCTCAGGAGGTTGAGGGACTACCTGTCAAAGTGCTGGATACAAGGAAAACGACACCGGGAATGCGATTTCTTGAGAAAGAAGCTGTGCGATTGGGTGGTTGTAATAATTACCGATCCGGACTTTATGACTGGATCATGATCAAGGACAACCATATTGATGCCTGTGGAGATATTCCCACTGCGATCGATCGGGTACAGGAATACCTGGTGAAAACAAGAAGAGAGATGGGCATCACGATTGAAGTCCGGAATCTTGTTGAGCTTCAGAAAGTGCTTGATCATGGAGGTGTGACGCGCATCATGCTTGACAATTTCGAGATTCCGATTTTAAGAGAAGCGATCGCTATGGTGGGCAATCAATTTGAGACTGAAGCTTCGGGAAGCATTACGCTTCACAATGTGCGGGCTTATGCAGAGACAGGGGTTGATTTTGTTTCTTCAGGGGCACTGACGCACAGTGCAGGGACGCTGGATATGAGTCTGAAGATTATATTTTCGGAAGGATAAAATCATCGGGTGATCTTGTGATCAAGTGATTTAGTGATTCCGAATAGCAGATTAAGAGTCCCAAGCTCCTGGAGTAGCATGGTGATTAATGAAAAATAGCCCGTTAAAGTGCTATTTTTTTTACTCACAACTCACAACTCACAACTCACAACTCACAATTCACAAAACTCAATGTGGACTTAAGAATACCAGGAAGCCAACAAAGGCCGCCAGCATGAGGACAATAAGCCAGAAACGCATATCGGTATAGAACAGGTCTTGTTCTCCAAAATTTTTCTTTGTGGTGGATCTTTCTTTCACTGACATACTTCTTCGGGTTGAAACTGATCTTAGTTTTAGTAATTCCTTGCCTAAAGACTTTCAAAAAGGATGCCATCACGTTTTTGCTTAATATGATTTTTATCGGTTTTTAGGGGTTTCATACGTAAGCCACTGATTTCTTGGAAGCTATATATCAGGTTAGTTTTGGATGCAGGATTTTTACAGACTAAATGACCGACCGCTTTTTTAGCTTTTCGTGGACTTTTTATGATCAAAAGGAAAAATAGGTAAGGTGATTCAGGCGATTCAATAGATAGGTGCTTTTTACCGCTAATGACGCAGAGATTATTAGAAGAAATTTACGCTAAGTAATTTGCGTCACTCGAATGATTGAAAACTGAAATATTTGAACCGATATTTATCCTACCCGGTTTTGAAAATTATTTTTACGTCAATCTGCGTTATGAAAGAATGTAGGGGAACGGAGTATCTTCTTTACCACACCCGGTCCCGTATAAA
>JBDUAU010000265.1:0-5276 GCA_040004485.1 Saprospiraceae bacterium | reverse complement strand
CGTTGATGAGCTTATCATATGGTATGAAGCCCAGGTCAACATCCGAGGCGGTGAATTTATAATCATCCAGTGCGCCCTTGAAGTCTTCTAGCGCATTTTCATTTTCTTCTTCATCGCTTTCTTTAAAAAGCTCATGAGAAGGCCAAAATTTATAGCCAATGGCAAGAATAGCCAAAGAAAGAGTAATAAAGTAAAGTTTTCGCATCGAAAGTTATCTGGTCTTGAACTTAATCTGATGGTTTATCGGAACTGTATTCAAATTATCCTAAAGCAAGTGAACACAACAGGAGAAAGTGTGTAGATAATCGGAACAATAGTGTAAATATAGGCAAAAGCAGGGAGCTGAAAGCCTTTGATATCCCAATAGAAAAAGGGAAAATTGTTGTCCGAAGTTTTAAACTATGGACAACAACTTTCCCTTTTTCCATTTCAAATTGTCTATTGTCTATTGGCCTTTTGTCAACAACTTATATGCCGTTGGTTCTGCTTCTCCTATCTGGACACTAAGGATATAAATACCAGGTGGCAGACGCAAACCATCCAATTCGTAGTAAACTGAATGAGGAGTTACGTTATCTTCCCTGACCAGTCTTCCTGATGTATCGAATAAGCGAAGTGAAATCGGTTGATCAATCACACTACTGAAACTGACACCAATTTTATCAGAGAATGGATTCGGCAGCACATCATGTACAATATCCGGATCTACGTTTCTTCGTACGACTAAGGTTGGGGTGTAAAATTCAAGATGATACCCCAGGTCAGGATTATCATTGATCACTTTTATGCGATAGAAAATAACATTACGAAGACTCTGATCCACTACAGTATAATGTTGAGCCACTGTGGTGACTCCACCAGTAGCATTCACCTGTGCTACTTCAGAAAATCCAAATCCATTGAAGGATCGCTCGAGGATAAGTTTCTGACATTGATACTCTAGACCGGTAGTCCAGTTGACTGTGATTTCCTGATCTCCTGTATAGTCTGCAGTAAATGTGGTGACAGTGGTTTTTAATTCGCCATCATATTTACCTACTTCAAAATCATCAAGAGCAAGTCCCTGTGCTTGTTCTTCTCCATCTGACCTGAACACAAATCTAAAACTTACATGAGCCTGTCCTCCAAGGAAACTAATGTCTTTGACATACTGAGTCCAGGTGAGCTGAACATTTGTAAAATAAGCTTTGCCTTCAGGAAATGCGCCATCTGTAATATTCGAATTGAGATAATTATACCATGCCGGATCGGTTTTTGAACCAAGTTGCTGCCATGAGGAACCACCGTTGAGTGAATATTCAACCTGGAAACCATCATTGCGGTTTTGAATAGCATATTTTGCCCAGAATTTTAATTCATACAATCCGGCGTCTGTGAGATCATACATCGGCGTATAGAATTCAGCTCTTGTATTATTTGCATAAAGATTATCATTGATACCTAAAACCCATGCTGTGGAGCCACTATGTGTGCCATCTTTTCCGGGTTTGATCGATGAACCACGCTGAAAACCTGTACCTGAGGCAGTGTAGGCAGCGAAGTGTTCGGGACTGGATTCGAAATCACCTGCATATCCTGTGACGCCCTGATCATATGGTGCAGGGAGATATGGCAGAATGGAGATTTTACGCACCAGGGATATGCTGCCATTGATCGTTAGAGTTATGTTGTATGTTCCTGCATTGGCGTATGTATGCGTGACAGATTCCTCAGTTGAGGTTGAAGCATCACCGAAATTCCATTCATATGATTGTGCATTGACGGACTGAGATCCATCGATGAGTAATGGTTGTCCCACATAAGCTATTGGCTGGGCTAAAATAACTGCGGCGGGGGAAGAAAAAACATCTGTGGTCATCAGGCCCCTTCCATGTGTTGCAGCAAGTACAACTTTATCACTTTCGCGGACTAATAGCATATCTACTCTTACAAAAGGCATTCCATTGGCAGGATCAGTAGGTTCCCAATGTGTCAGGTCGCCGTTGATATCATCAGTAGTCCAAATGCCTGCATCTGTGGCGATCATCGCCCTGTCGTGATTGGCCGGATCGAAGATGGCCCATCTGACCGGAATATCAGGAAGATCACCTTCGATAGAATTCCATTCACCTCCTGCATTGTTGGATACCCAGACATTTTTCAAAGTTGCTCCATAGTTGAATAAACTAATGAGCATATCATTTGGTGTTTGCTTGTCCATATAAAAACAAGACACACTTGCTGTTCCCGGGAGGTCAGCAACAACAGTACCTGTCACAGGGTTACCGGTATTTGCGTTATCTACCCTTATAACTTTTCCTTGTGAAATACCAAAATAAATCCTGTTGTTGACAAATGGATCTGCTTTGACAGCGCTGACGTCAAAATTATTTGTTCCGGCGCCCTGCACTGTTACAAAATCAGTTGGTCCGTTTATTTTCCATCTGAAAAATCCACCACTATTGGTTTGTCCGTAAAGAATATTCGCGTTGTCATCATATCCTGATCGATTGATGAAAGCTCCATTTACAGCAGAGCCATTACCAAACTGGTTACCTCCATCTGTTGACAAGCCATAATTTCCTCCTTGAGATGATACAATCTGAATGTCGGGTTCATTCTGATCAATAAAACAAAAAACACCATCACCTCCCCACAGAACTCTTGCAGGTCCTAACCCCGGTTGTTCCATCGCCATTGTATTATTGTCCTGAGTACCTCCTATGATATACGGAGAACCAACATCAGGATGAATAGCAGCACAATAAAATTGGGTTGTCACATAACCTTCATTTTTATCATTGATGAAATTGCCACTATTGTTACTCATCCAAAAACCACCGTCATCACCATAGAACACGCGCCCAGGTTTTTTAGCATCAAACCGAATGTAATGATGATCAACATGTATCTGCCCATTAGCAATGCCCTGCCATGAGATACCAAAATTCGTTGATTCAAGCATGCCCACACCTCCTGCTAAGAGGCGACCACAATTAAGGGGGTCAACTGCGATGTCAAGATCATACCATGCCTGTCCATTTGTGAAGTCTACACCAGCTCCTCCAGGTTCAGATCGTGTGACCCATGAATTTCCTCCATCACTTGTTGAAAAAGTATTCGATGCCGATCCATTGATAGCACCCAGTATATAAATGACATCAGGATCTACAGGACAGATGGCCATTTCAATTCTATTAAGATTTGTTGGGAAACCGGGTTTGCCTGTTCCGATACTGACCCAATCTCCTCTGTTACCTGTAGTAGATTTGAAAACAGAATTATCATTACATGTATAAAATGTCTGATTGGTTTCATTAAAAACAAAATCATGAAAATCATTGCTGTTGGCACCAGACAAACTAGTTCCTAATACTTTCTCCCAAACCTGTCCACCGTCTTTACTCCTAAACAAGCCACCTGTTGCTGTAGCTGCATAGACATCGCTGTTTTTGAAAACATAGATTTCATTAACGTACTGAAAATTTGAATTTCGTGTGGAAGGTAAAAGTGTCCATGTTTCTCCATCATCTGTAGTCTTGAAAATACCTACGCCCTGGAAATCTCCCGTATAGCTTTCGCCTGTACCGACATAAAGCGTATTAAAATCATTAGGATCCTGAGCGATATCAGAGATGGAAGTGCTTTCGAAATATATGCCTAGTTTTTCCCATTTAGGATCATTCTGTGTGACGTCTTCAGATCTCCATAATCCGCCTGAAACACCACCTATCCATACACGGTTCCGATTGGGATCGCGATCATCCACGTGTACAGCTCGGGTTCTGCCGCCCACATTATTCGGGCCACGTTCACGAAAAATGGCTTCTGTCAGGCTCCCATCCATTCGGTTCCTTGATGCTGCTGCCTGAAGACGTCTTTGTCCTTCCTGAATAGCATTAAATAACTTATCCTTTGGTATAGTACCAAGATCTACATCAGAAGATGTGAATATATTATCCTCGAGTGCACCCCTGATATCTTCCTGCTCATTTTCAGATTCTTTGTTTTCAAAAGATTCTTTTGCCTCCCATGAATGATTGGATAAAAAAGTAAGGAGGAGTGTAACAAAAACTACAGGAGTAATAATGAAGTATAATTTACGCATAGGAAGGAACTTAAAGGATATCGAAATTATTCTGTTGACAACAATGAAGTCATGACTTTAATTCAATGGGATATCATTCTCAGGGAAAGTGCTGAAAAATGAATGCTAAAGGTAACGAAACCGTCCAAAATTTATTCTTGTTTTCTTATGAATTGTCCGGCATCTGCCTATGTTATGAGGGTGTTAACAAAGGTTTAAATCCTTATTTGAAGGCGCTTCTCCTGTTGACAAACATCCAATTGCCATCAAGATCAAAATACCCACCTTCAGGAAATACCTTTAAAAAAACCTGGTTGAGGAATTTAAGGTTGGCATCAATATCAGGCTGATAACGGCTCAACCTATTGTAAAGCAGCAATCCATTGGGCCTGAGCATTCCTTTCATCGAGGTCAATGCTTCCTCAGTTTGGAGATCTGCAGGAATCCTATCGCCTACGAAAACATCCGTGCAGATCATGTCATACCGGCCATGATGCCATTCCAGAAATGAGGCAGCATCGGCTGTAAAAACATCAATATTTATCTTCTTGGGCCTAAGCACGTATTGCATCGCCATCTCAATCACTACCTCATCAATGTCCACGGCTACAAAGCTGATTTTCTTTTTGAATTTGGTGACAAGCATATCCGGGATACTTCCCAATCCCAGGCCCAACACGAGACAGGTATCAATCTTGTAGTTCTCCCACTTAAGCCGCTCAAAACTTTTACGAAAATTAGAATAAAGGTCTTCAAAGCTGTAGATGGCACCGGATGTGGTCAGCTTATACCGGCCGCGATGGTAGGTGATTTTTAGTTCGGGATTATAATCACTGGACCTGGTGGTCACAGGTAGCTCTACCACATGACTCAACCAACGTCTGAGAAGTGACCCATTACTCAAGTGGCCTGGTTGACTTGGTTATTTCGAATACGTGCCTGAGGATGTCTTCTTCTTCTTTTGAAAGATTCAGATCCCTTCTGGAGATGACTTTCCGGGCTGTGTCAAGTGCATCTTCGAGGCGATGAGTGGTCAGTCCTGACGCTCCGCCCCAGGAAAAGGAAGGGACCACTTTGGGAGGGTATCCTTCTCCAAAAATATTAGTTGCCACGCCTACAATGGTGCCTGTGTTGAACATTGTCTGGATACCGGCTTTGCTATGATCTCCCATAACTGTCCCAAGGTATTGAAGCCCTGTATCCCTCATGC
>JBDUAU010000500.1:0-5276 GCA_040004485.1 Saprospiraceae bacterium | reverse complement strand
GCAGAAGAGGCAGAAGGGGCAGAAGAGGCTGAAGAGGCAGAAAGGGCAGGAGAGGCAGAAGAGGCAGAAGGGGCCAATGGGCAGAAGAGGTGAATGGGCAGAAGAGGTAGAATGGGCAGAAGAGGCAGAATGGGCAGAAGAGGTGAATGGGCAGAAAGGGCAGAAGAGGTGAATGGGCAGAATGGGCAGAAAGGGCAGAAGAGGCAGAATGGGCTGAAATGGCAAAAAGTAAGTATTTCGAGTCTGTCATTGAATTGGGAGGAAGATTAGGTTATTCTCTATCAATTCTTTATGGTTGAAAAGCCTTAATTTTATGACATAATATATAACTGATGACTACTACAACAATGAATCAGGCTCAGGTTTACATGGATCTTGAAAACAGGTATGGTGCGCATAACTATCATCCATTGCCTGTAGTCTTAAACAGAGGAGAAGGTGTTTTTGTGTGGGACGTGGATGGAAAGCGATATTATGACTTCCTTTCAGCCTACAGTGCTGTCAACCAGGGGCATTGTCACCCTCGGATCATTGAGGCTCTTAAGCTTCAGGCTGATCAGTTGACTCTTACCTCGAGGGCGTTTTACAATGATCAGTTAGGACCTTTTGAAAAGTATATCACAGCGTATTTTGATTATGATAAAGTACTGATGGCCAATTCGGGTGTGGAAGCTGTCGAGACCGCCATTAAACTTTGCAGGAAATGGGCTTATACGAAGAAAGGATTGTCATCTCAGGATGCGAGGATTGTTTTTGTCTCTGGCAATTTTCATGGCAGGACACTTGGTGTCATTTCTGCTTCTACTGATCCATCCAGTACGGGTGATTTTGGACCCTATATGCCGGGATATATCATCATTAACTACGATGACAAAGATGCTGTGGCTGAAGCTTTGAAAGATCCAAACGTAGCAGGTATTTTGTTAGAACCTATTCAGGGTGAAGCAGGAGTTGTGGTTCCATCTGATGATTACCTTCCCTTCATTCAAAAACTATGCAGAGAGAAAAATATTCTATTGATAGCCGATGAAGTGCAAACCGGTTTAGGTCGTACAGGAAAACTTTTAGCAACATGTGGGAATTGTACTTGTAAAGGATTTTGTGAAAATAAGCCTGAAATAAAACCTGATATACTCATCCTTGGAAAAGCACTGGCCGGAGGTGTCATACCTGTTTCTGCAATTCTTGCTGATGATGAGATAATGTTATGCATAAAACCGGGTGAACATGGTTCTACGTATGGTGGAAATCCTCTCGCCTGTGCTGTGGCTCAGGCTTCACTCGAAGTGCTGAAAGATGAAAGGCTTGATGCTAATGCGATGCACCTGGGAAAAATATTCAGAAAACGTATGCAGGATATTGCAGACAAGTATCCAATCGTGTTGCTTGTGCGAGGCAAAGGACTATTGAATGCTATTGTGGTAGATGATGACGAAGATGGGCATATGGCCTGGGACATGTGTTTGCAACTAGCAGCTAAAGGATTGCTTGCAAAACCTACACATGGGAATATCATTCGTTTTGCACCACCACTTGTGATGACTGAAGATCAGCTGCATGAATGCTGTGACATTATTGAGGATGTAATTGCAGAATTCAAAAAATAATTGCAAAACATTCGGCGATTGCACGTTTTTACTTAGGTATTATTCTAATGAAGCTCTGATCATAAGATCAATATCTCTGGCCTGATCAATCAATGATCTGACACCATCATTGAAAATAACATAATCAGAAAGAGGGATTTTCTTCTCATCTGGCCATTGATTGGTGATTCGCAGCAGTATTTTCTCCCTTGTGACATTATCTCTCTGCACCACTCTTGAAATGCGGATCTCTTCAGGAGCAACCACAAGAATCACTCCATTCAACCGATCAGTAAGAGTTTCTTCAAAAAGTATAGCACTTTCCTGGATTAAATAGGGCGCTGATAGTTGTTCCGGTTGAGAAGACCATTCCACTAAATCATTCAACACAGCAGGATGGACGATCGAATTCAGTTTAAGCAACTGTTCACGGTCATTAAAAACCCTGGAAGCCATCCAGGTTGTGTTCAATTCTAATTTATCGAAATAAGCTTCCTGACCAAAAAGGTCAATAATTTTTTTTCGGACCTCTTCATTTGCATTCATCAGAATTTTTGCTCTGAGATCAGAATTATACACCGGAATACCCAGCGTAGTAAAAATGGAAGCAACGGTTGATTTGCCTGAGCCTATTCCGCCTGTAAGTCCGATAAGTTTCATTAGCCGGCTAATTTCCAAATAAAATATGGATAGATCATATTCGAATATATTTTAGACAATGATTTCTCCCGGTAAGAATTCAATAGTAATATTTAAATGTTCAAGGTATTCCTCAAGTGTTTTGAAATCCATTTTGCTGTATTGATGCAGGGTGTTCAATAAATTTTCTTCAATAGCTTTCTTTGAAAAACTGAGAATGAGTGATGCTTTTTCATCGAAGGCCTCCTCTGAAACAGGAATTCCTGTTTGTTTACAATAATTGAGAAAATGGGGAAATGTCTCATAATTCATAAGGATGCGGATTTGAGAGAGAACATTTTTATGAACTATAATCCCGGATTCAATTGCATTTGCTGCACTTGTTTTATACGCTTCGATCAATCCCGGAATGCCCAGCTTAGAGCCTCCGAAATAGCGAACAACCACGATCATGACATTGGTGATATTGTGTTTTATAAGTTGGCCAAGAATAGGTTTTCCAGCTGAACCCGAGGGTTCACCATCATCATTTGATCGTTCCATTGAAGCATCCGGAAATAATCGAAGGGCTGAGCAGAAATGCCGGGCTTTAGGATGTTCCTTTTTGATCCTTTGTAATATTGAAGTTACATCCTGTTCACTTTCTGCAGGGAATGCATAAGCCAGGAATTTACTGCCACGATCCATATAATAACCCTCAGAAGGTTGTTTCAGAGTGAGAAACTGGTCAATCATTCACAAAGATATTTCGGTCTTGATTGACATCTTCTTTTAGTCAGCAACCCTTCAGAGTCAATCATATATTGGGTTTGCGTATTGTTAACAGGTTAAAATTAATTTTTTGATCATCTTTGTATCGTACAGATGTGATCATATTTTCATTTCTTAGCAGACATGATTATTTGTCAAAAATACACCACTTGGAACGAAGCCTGACTCAATATGATGTCGTCATCGCAAGATGCAAAAAATTGTTTTTAAGCAAGAACAAAGACTATGGCACAGCATGGCGTGTTCTGCGATTGACTTCCCTTACAGATCAGATCTATATTAAAGCATCGCGAATCAGGAATATTGAGGACCAGGGCAACCATAAGGTAGATGACAAAATTGAAGATGAATATGTAGGTATCATCAACTATTGTCTTCTGGCACTGATTCAAAGTTGCCTTTCAGAAGACAAGAGGCAGGAAATACCAACTGGTGAATTAAGCGGGCTATATGATCAGTTTGTGACTGAGACACGCACACTATTTGATCGAAAGAATCATGACTACGGGGAGATATGGCGTGATATGTGGATCAGCAGGTATACGGATCTGATCCTGATGAAAATATTGAGAATCAAACAAATTGAGGACAACAACGGTTTACTCCTTGCCGCTAAAGGTGTGGATGCTAATTATATGGGTATTATCAATTAGTACGTATTTGGATTAATAAGAATGGAAGAACTCACTTCATTATGACGTTACTACGACTCCTTTTATACATTGCGATCATAGCATTAGTCCTGACTATTCTCATCGGATGGTGGAAGAAAGGGCATAAGTCCTGGCTGATGACTTTTTTGCAAAATTTTGCCGGTGTATTATTTATTGTCTCAGGTATGGTGAAAGCTATTGATCCGATAGGGACAGCTTTTAAAATGGAGGAATATTTTACAGAGTTTGAATATACGTTTACCCATACCTGGTTTAGTTTTCTGGGACCTGTGTTTCAGTTTTTGAGTAAGATCTCCTTGGTTTTTTCCGTGGCTATGATATTGTACGAGATTATTTTAGGAGTGATGCTCATCATGGGACAACGATCCAGGTTGATCAGTTGGGCATTTCTGCTTTTGGTTGGATTCTTTACTGTTTTGACAGGATTCACCTATCTGACAGGTTATGTGCCAAGCGAAGCTTCCTTCTTTGAGTTTTCAAAATGGGGTCCGTATGTCGTCTCCAATATGCGGGTTACAGACTGCGGATGTTTTGGTGACTTCATTAAATTAGAACCGAAGATTTCATTTTTCAAAGATCTGGGACTTCTGATTCCATCTTTCTTTTTTGTCTTTAAGCATAAAGACATGCACCAGCTATTCACCCCACGGATAAGGGGGATCATCACGACGACAGCCACTCTTTTCGTTTTGCTATTCTGTCTCAATAACGCTGTATGGAATCTGCCTGTCGTTGATTTCAGGCCTTTTAAAGTGGGAACTAACCTGTATGAAAAAAGAGAACAGGAACAAGCCGCTGCAGCAACTGTGAAGATCACAGGTTGGAAGCTAAAGAATATCAAGACCGGTGCACTGGTTGAATTACCGGATAAACAATACATGTCTGAATTGGCCAAATATCCAAAATCAGAATGGTCAGTTGTGGAACAGATAAAAACCAAACCTGCAATCGAAGCCACTAAAGTAAGTGATTTTAGTGTCACGGATCAAGATGGAGTTGATGTGGCCGATGATATCCTGACTGATTCTAATGATGTATTTCTGGTCATTGCGTATAAACTGAAAGGAGATTCCCGAACCGAGGAGTTTATGCTTCCGGATACGTTATGGCGAGTAGATACAGTCCGAACTAAAGCTGATAGTTTTATTATTGTAAAAAATGTTGCTTCAATAGTTTCGAAAAGTGTGCCCAAAGTAGCTTATACCTGGGATCCTGATTATCTCAGGGATTATAAAGAGAAGGTAAATCCGCTGATGGAGAATGTGATGAAACAGGGAGCAAAAGTCTATGCCATCGCCGGTGGAGCGGGGAGTGATATGGAAAATTCATTCAAAGCAGCTACAAATGGTGGATACGACTGGTATGAAGCTGATGAAGTTCTCCTGAAGACGATCATCCGGTCGAATCCGGGAGTGGTTCATCTGAAAGCAGGTAAGGTGCTGGAAATGTGGCATATACGACATCTTCCGTCAAGCCTGAAGTTAAATTGAGAGGTAATTTGAAATAAACAGAATGCTAACACATAAAATATTTTATTATTCGTTCTTGTAAGGATAGTACAAATAGCTTTTATTTGTGGTCTTATGTTCGTTGAATTAATCTGAGG
>JBDUAU010000635.1:0-1592 GCA_040004485.1 Saprospiraceae bacterium | reverse complement strand
ATGATCGCATTCACTTTGTACCCCAGTTCGAGGCTTTCCGCATCTTTGATCAGAATATTATTTTCAGCTCCTTTTCCTACACCCACCATAATGGCCGTGGGCGTTGCAAGTCCGAGCGCACAGGGACAGGCGATCACGAGCACGGTCACGGATGTGAGCAGCGCATGTGTAAAGGCATTTTCACCACCAAAAATCATCCATACTATAAATGTCAGTATCGCAATCCCGATTACGACCGGAACAAATATGCCGGCGATTTTATCGACCAATTTTTGTACGGGTGCCTTACTTCCCTGCGCTTCCTGCACCATTCGGATAATCTGGGCCAGGACGGTATCCCCGCCCACTTTCTGCGCCTCAAACTGAAAACTACCTTTCTGATTAATGGTGCCCGCAAAGACTCTTTCGCCTTTCCTTTTTTCCGCCGCCACAGGCTCACCACTGATCATACTTTCGTCCACATACGAGCTGCCGGATAGCACCAGGCCATCCACCGGGATTTTTTCGCCCGGCCTCACCACGATCGTATATCCTACCTGTACCTGTGAAACGGGAATTTCCTGCTCCACACCATTCACAATGGCCCTCACCGTTTTGGGCTGCAAGCCCATTAGCTTTTTAATGGCTGACGATGTATTGGATTTGGCTTTTTCTTCCAGGAGTTTTCCCAGTGAAATAAAAGCGATCACTACCGCTGCTGCCTCGTAATACACGTGCGCATGCAGGCCCCGCGCATGCCAGAATTCAGGATTTATGGTATTGAAAAGGCTGAATAAGAAGGCGATACCCGTGCTGAGCGCGACCAGCGTGTCCATATTGGCTTTACCTAACTTCGCCTGTTTGAAAGCATTTACAAAAAACTTCCGCCCCAAAATAAACACGACCGGAAATGACAGCACCATCATCATCCAGTTGGCGTACGGAATCTCCATGAAGAACATACCAATCACCACAACCGGCAGCGATAGCAATGCTGCCCAGATCGTACGCTTTTTTAATTGATCGTAATCCCGCTCCTGGGCCTGCTGTTGTTCCAGCTGTGGATCTTCTGAATCAATGATCAGGTCGTAGCCAATAGCGCGCACTGCATTTTGCAGATCTTGCGTTTTGACACTCTTGTCGTATTCTGCCCAGGCGGTCTGACTAGCGTAATTCACCCCTGCATCCTGCACACCTGGGGTTGATTTCAGCATGCTTTCCACGCTCACGGCACAGGCCGCGCAGCTCATTCCAAGTACCGGAAAGGTTTGTTTTGTAAGCTTACCAGCCGCTTTTTTCTCATTTATATCTTCACTAATGTTGGTCTCCATGGTTTCCAATTATTTTATACAAAGATAACCGGAGCCTACACCTCGTCTTTTACACAATTCGGGTTGTGTTATACATGATTACAAATAACTCAGCCACCATTGCTCGCGATGGCTTTGCTTATACTTGTCAAACCATTTGCAAATCGGATAAAGCGACAGAATAATGCCGATCCAGATCAGGTATACGATCGCGAGATTGAATCCAAAACCGTGCAGATTGATCTCAAATTCCTTCTGAATCATACTCTCCCAGCCATAACCGGTAAGTTCAGCGGCAATCAT
>JBDUAU010000284.1:0-17870 GCA_040004485.1 Saprospiraceae bacterium | reverse complement strand
ATCAGACAAAGCGCAAAGGATATTCCGCACGCCGGTGATAACAATGATGCTCAGACCGTGAGAGCTCTTTCAGCAGAGATTGCAGAAGCACTTCCTTCCTTTCAGGAATTGAGGATTAAAATTCATGGTACCCCTGATGCAGGTGACAGAAGACGTGTCAGAGATTTTGAAGAGAAAAACAAAAACAAGATTACGCCCACCGTAGACTCCATGTTTAACGAATTGAACATCGGCCTGGTGAAAATGTACAAGCCATTTAAGGTAAGCGATTTTGATAGCTCTCTAAAAGTCCTGCCTGCAGAAAGCGATGCAGCCTTAGCATTGCAATCTTTTACCCATAAGTTCAGCACGATGGATTGTCCGCCCGAACAATGTCAATTGATCAGTCAGACAGCATTATTGTTGCGCCGCGAAATGCTCACACCGATGAAGAGTTATGCAAGGCTTGCCCTGATCGACGCTTCCAATAAACTTGAAAGCCTTCTCAATACAGAAATCACTTTGTGGAAACCTTCATACCTGAGTGATTTACTTGATCAGGTCTATTGTCTTTCTGAAGCTGCTACGGCATTTGGCTTTCTGGAGATTTGGGAATGGGATCAAATCAATCCTGCATTGGCTGTCACTGTGGGGGATACGATTACATTAGCACAGTTGAGCGATTATAGTGAAAGTGGTCGTCATGTAGCAGAGTGGGGAGCAGGAATGGTGCGAGCTCAGTATATGGATGTCATCAATTCATACCATGATTTTGAACCTCTCGCAGCAGGATTTTATGATGACCGTGTTCGTTCTTCTGTGCTATTGCCATTAGGTCGCGTGGTCAGCTGGCTCGGTGATGAATTTTCTCACAAAGCAGGTTTTGCCAATCAGGTTCTTGGTATTCCTGATCAATCCTCTATTCATGGACTCAATCCGGGATTTACAGTTGGAGAATTAGTTGTTGTGACAGACTCTCCGGAAACTGTGGAGCTCTCTCCTGATAAAATATATGTCTTTCATCATCCACCGGCCAACCTGAAACCTATAGCCGGAATCGCAACAGTGACAGAAGGAAATACAGTTTCTCATATTCAATTGTTAGCTCGTAACCTGGGCATTCCCAATGCAGTGCTTTCTCAGGAGAATATGGATCGGATAAAAGATTACAACGGAAAAATGATTTTCTATGCTGTCTCCAACAAAGGCACTGTCATCATGAAGCCCTTAGCTGATATGACTCCCTATGAACAGAAACTTTTTGAAAAGAAAAAGCGAAGTGAAGAAAAAATATCTGTACCGATAGGTAAGATCGAACTTTACAATCCACATGTGCTGAACCTCAATTCAATAAATTCTTCGAACTCAGGAAAAGTCTGTGGTCCGAAAGCTGCTAATCTCGGCCAGCTGAAACAAATGTTTCCTGAAAATGTCGTCGATGGTTTAGTGGTTCCTTTCGCTGTATTCCGTCAGCATATGAATCAAAAAATTCCCGGACAGGAGACTAATTATTGGGCAAAAATGATTGGAATATTTGATAAAGGAGAATGCCTCAGATGCAGTGGAGTTTCTGAACCTGAGATTGAGACATTTCTTCTGCAGCAACTGGATACACTTCGTACATTGATCAAAGCAATGCCTTTTCTTCCTGCATTCAGAACAGAACTGGAGCAACAATTTAATGTTGTGTTTGGAAAGCCCATGGGAAAGGTTCCGGTATTCGTGCGTAGTGATACGAATATGGAAGACCTTAAAGATTTTACGGGTGCAGGTCTTAATCTCACTGTGTTTAATGTCGTTGATCCTGAAAAAATATTCCAGGGTATTCGTGATGTTTGGGCTTCCCCATATACAGAACGAAGTTTTCGATGGAGGCAACGCTATCTCAACAATCCTGAGAATGTATTTCCTTCCATTGTCATCATACCGAGTGTAGATGGTGATAAATCGGGAGTGATGATTACCAAAGGGATCACCACCGGCATCAATGGTGATCTTACAGTTGCTTTTAATCATGGTGTAGGGGGAGCAGTCGATGGACAGGCTGCTGAAACATGGTTACTCGACATGGATTGTAGTGATCACCTGATTACCCCGGCTAGAGAACCATATTACACATCAATTCCCGCAACAGGTGGGAGCGTAAAAAAGCAAACCACATTTGAAGAACGAATTCTGACACACGAAAATCTTGATGCACTAAGGATGATAGCTGATCGAATTCAATTGGAATTGCCGCATGCTCCCGGAATAACTACGAATGGACCTTTTGATATGGAGCTTGGATTTAAGGACAATAAATTATGGCTTTTTCAGGTGAGGCCATTTAATGAAAATAAACAAGCGACTTCATCTGAATTTCTGCAAAACATTACGCCTGATTTTGATGCAAAACGTACTATAATACTTTAACCGATTCATATGAGCATGGAATTCAGAAAAGCGATCCTCACATTACTGGTGATCTGTGCATTCATCACTAAAGGACCGACATATCCGATCGATGGATATCCTTATACAAATATCAGGAGACTATATTATCTGGATCAGGTGGCAGAAGGTAGATTAAAAGGTGCAAAACCGATTCCGGGCGCAATGAAATCCGTGGATGATATTCATTTAAATCTGACGAATGCCAAAGGGGATAGTCTTGATTCAATACCCAGACAGGATGCGGGTTTACAGGCAGCTATCAACAAGTTGTTTCCAAGACTTAATGAAAATTATAGCATCTCTGTTTTGGATATCACTTCGGGTCGGCCGACTCGTTATGCAAGCCGCAAAGAAACCTCAGGGTATCAACCGGGAAGTGTGGGTAAGCTTGCGGTGCTGACGGGATTTTTTACAGAGTTAGCAAAAATTTATCCGGACTCCTTCAGCATGAGACAGGATTTGCTTTGCAATAAAGAAGTTCGCGCCGGTACATGGGCATTAAGTGATGAACATACAGTTTCTATTTTTAATATGGAGACTGATGTTCTCAAGAGAAGGCAGGTCGTGGCTTCAGATGTATTCCGATTGTATGAATGGCTGGATTATATGATGTCCGTGAGTAACAATGGTGCAGCTTCCGTGTGCTGGCGGGAAGCGATATTGATGCATGTTTTTGGAAAAAGATATCCAGATCTCACCGAAAAGGAAACAACAGAATATTTCAAAACAACACCCAAATCCGAACTATCGGATATTGCAATAGCTGTAGTCAATGATCCACTGCGCGCGATGGGAATCACTAAAGATGAATGGCGGCTCGGTTTGCTTTTCACAGACGGTGGGTCTGACTGGATTCCCGGCCAGGGAGGAAGTATCGGCACTCCGGTGGGTCTTATGAAATTTTTGATCCATCTTGAACGAGGGTTGGTAGTGGATCAACGCACCAGTCTTGAAATGAAAAGACTCATGTATATGACTGATCGCCGGATTCGATATGCAGGCTCAGCTGCGTTGAAGAACGCGGCTGTTTATTTCAAATCAGGGAGTCTTTATAAATGTGCACCTGAGCCCGGGTATGTGTGTGCAAAATACAAAGGCAATGTTGATAATTTTATGAACAGTGTTTGCATCGTCGAGCATCCTGATGGCACTACCTACATGGTCGCACTGATGTCAAATGTAAGGCGAAGGAATAGTGCATCTGATCATATGGCACTGGCGGCATCAATTGATAAGATTGTAAGAGGACTTTGAGTTGATCAATATGTTTTTATTTTTTAAAGTTCATTTACTTCAGGTTCTTCCTTCTGAAGTAACTTCTCAGCCTGGCCTTTTACCCGTGGATGCTCATCATTGACTGCCAGTCTGATCAAAGGATCAAACATCGGATTTTTGAGCGTTTCAATAAGCTTCAATACTGCAAGTTTGACTTCATCATCTTTACTTTGGAGAAGGGATTCATAACTTGAATATTCTGTAGGTATCTTGAGTTCAAGCCTGTTAAGATCATTACCGGACAGACCATGCAGCGTGGCAGTCTCCACCAGTGAGATCACTACTTTTTTATATGCGGGTTCCAGTATATTGTCCAGTAATTCAACTGTGCTGATGCGGATATCAGGATCTTCGTGGCGAATATCATCGTATAATGGGAGAATCATACCCGGAGGATAGTTTAAGCCAAGCAGCCAAAAGATTCGTTTCAGGATATGATCAAGTTTATTTTCCAACATGTCTATCAATTCTTTTCTTGCAAAATGGATAGCAGGAGCTTCATCATCGGTTTTCAACTTTTGTTCTGCTGCATAGCTTAACGCCAGTGTGTCTTTATAAAGAGCTGCTTCATGCATAAGAAATTTCATGATGCGCTTACCGCTGATTGTGAGATGAGGGAATTTTGCCTTCAGTCTATGCAGAACTTCAAGTATCTCGATTTTTACAAAAGGTGGATGTGGTTGAACTAACAGGTCGAAAAGAAAATCGACTGCCTGCTGCGTATCCATGGTTTCTGCCAATGCAGGCAAATGCATCAATATCCCTGTAGGAGTATTCTTTTCACGGCTTATTTCATTCAGTATAGGGAGTATCACTCCGGGCTGGAATTTTGCCAACGCCCTTTGTGCAATTGGCCTTGTTATTTCATTGGTGAGAAATTCGAGGAGTGTTCTTAGAAATGTCGGATCCTGGGTATTGCCCGCTGCAAGTATGGATTGCTTCAGTACTATGGGATCGTCATCTTTTAAAAATCTGTTCAACATCGGATAAAAAGAAGTGATCTTCCCATATCCGATCGATCTGGCCACAATGATTTTG
Source organism: Saprospiraceae bacterium (assembly GCA_040004485.1). Taxonomy (GTDB): domain Bacteria; phylum Bacteroidota; class Bacteroidia; order Chitinophagales; family Saprospiraceae; genus Opimibacter. The sequence goes on along the minus strand of JBDUAU010000284.1, from coordinate 13,145 downwards.
GAAGTCAATATATCTTCAGGGTTATTTGAATTGCCCGCCTTTGAAATATTTTCAAGAAGACGCTCTTCAAGTAAAAACTGATGTTGCATTTTCTGATTGTTACGTGTCTCTGTAGCCAGTCCCACTATGGCAGCTCCCCGGATCACAGGATCGGGATCGTTGAGATAATCGTTGATGAACTGGACATGATTCTTTCTTGTATGGGCTAACAGACAGGAAAAAGCACGTGACCGTACGATGTCATCCGGGTCTTTCAAAAGAGGTTCTATCAGTTTTGTTATGCTGTGATCAGTATGATAATAAAGACAACTCAATGCAGCATGGCGAATCCTGGGCGCTTCATGTTGCAACAAAGGGATCACATCATTCATGAGATGTGGGTCTTTACTATCCTCAATATTCTGCAGGGCAAAGAGGATTTGTTTCAATGACCCGGATTGCAATGTATTTCTGATTCCGCCTGTAACAGATGTGCTTGATAAAAGCAAATCCTTTTCCACCTGTGAGTGTGGTGTAATGCCTAATTGTTTTTGGAATGCAAGGATATATTCATTGCGCACACGTATAGCGAGAAAGATCCACGCACTGATAAGGGCGAGGATCATGATACTGACAGCGCGCACAGACAAATTCAGACCATTGACGACGAAGATTAGCAAGATGCCGCCTACACCTGTCGCTGTGGTATCCACGAATACATCAATATATGTTTTTGCCTGACTTTTTATAGCCATCGGAACCGGTAGTATAAGCAATTCGGTAGCAGCTTTATTTATTGATTGTTTCAGTGAAATGTCCAGAAGCTTCAGTATCGTTCCTGCCCATAATACAGGTGTATTTAAAACGGCCAGTGTTCCCATGAAAAGTGCACCCGGAAGAACAAACAAACTACGGCCTACACCCAGAAATCCGACGATACGCTGTGTGATCAGTAATTGAATTCCTAGTGCGACGACATTGGAAGTAGAAAACCAAAAACCAAAGAAGGCAGTGAGTTTGTCTGGGTCCTGTATCCTGGAGGAGGCGATGGCGCTGAATTGAAACTCAACAAGCTTTGCCACAACCACACTGATGCCCATGATGAGAGCCAGGTAGGTTAAATGTCTTGAATTGCGTATCAGTCGGAGTGGATATTCCTGTAGTGTTTTTGTTTTGTTGAATTGCCCGGCGAGATTGAATGATGGTACATAGGTCAGCCATATCTTTTGGTTGAGTACCATGCTGATGATCAGTAAACCGGCTGCAAGAAACAAGAGGAGATTACTATTCATGAATTGTGTAAGCAATGAAGTGATGTAACCTCCACTGATTCCTCCTGCTATAGCACCGGCACCGATAAAACCGAACAAACGTTTGGCTTCAAGTGAACTGAATATGAGATTGGCCAGTAACCAGAATTGAGATGTCGTGATCAGGCCGAATATGGCTACACCGATATAAAAAAAGTAGCTCATCCAGTCCTGAAAAAGATTAAGTTCGAGCAGCATGCCAAAGGTGAGAAGGCTCAGGATTGAAATAACATAAGTACGCTTCATGATCCTGCCTAATGGAATGCGATGCAGCAATCTTGAATATGATGTAGAGAGGGCAAGGGCCGTAATGGCCACTAATAAAAAAACCAAAGGCAACTTATCAATTCCGACGCTTGAAAGAAATTGAGAATTTGCCACCGGCTTGATGATCCACAGACATTGGATCAGCAGATAGATATTGATCAGCATGAGCCATACGCGCCGGAACTCACCCATACGGATGTCAAACATTCGCAGAAGAATGTCTTTCAACTTCGAAAGCAGCGCCTCAAACATAATTGGCTGCTAAACTAGCCCTTTGCTACCAGTACGTTGTCGATTTTTTGCATTAATTCGCGAAGCATTGTTTCGCCGTGTGTGTCCTCTGCAAGGACTACGACAATATACCGGCGATGAGGATCCCATACAAGGGCAGAGTCAGCGTGCCAGTTGGCCCAGGTTCCTGACTTGCGGTATACTTTTGCATCAGGAGCTACGCGATCAAGGACAGAAACAAATTTGTGATGAAGCTCAGGATCTACAAGATAGCTGAGCATTTCTTTGGAGCGATCCGGACTGACGAGTTGTCCGAAAGCAAGCATATAATAGTATTTGCACACTTCCATGACTGTAGCTGCATGACTTAGGTTTTTGATCGGATCACCTATACGGACATTTCCTTTCCCATAAGCTTTACCTACCCAGAGTCCACCGCCATTTTCAGGATCATACAGATTGTAGCGTGGATTTTGAAGAACCTGGCCTATTTGTTTGATTCCTACACGTTCGATCATCCTTGTGGCGGCTTCATTGTTGCTTTTAGCGATCATCAGTCGCATATCAGCTTTTACAGCAGATGTTTCTACGATTTTACCTTGTTCAATGGCATCTTCGGAAGCAAGTAATACCGCTATTTTAGGTAAACTGGCCGCATAGACCATATTGTTTTCATTGATGGAAGCAAAACGGGAATGCAAAGGGTCCTGCATATCTACAATACCAATACTGAGTGAATTCGATTTCGAAAGTTCTACCCAGTGACGGTTTGAGTGAAGGATGGCCTCCAGTTTGCTTTGTAATTCTTCATTATGAAGACTTTCCAAATGCCTAACCGATTCTTCCGGAGCTGAAAGTGGAAGGCTATTTAAGGATAAAGCAGACAGCGTAAAAGCCGAATCAGAAGTTGTAACCGGATTCTCCAGTTTGCTTTCAGTGCCTGACAACTCTGAAAAAAGAGAATTCCAGGGGGTCAGATTAAATAAAAAATTAAGGATTACGGGACTGAGGGAGAGCAATAGAGAGAATGCCGTTACTTTTTTCATAGGCTGTTAAAATCTGAGAATTTTGTAAATAAATATATGAATTGTGTAAAGATAGTAACGTGACTCAAACGAACACCATTGTTTTGAGCTTGTTAACATGTTCACAAGATAGGAATGAAATGCTTCCAATAATATTTTGCAACTATCTGTATTTCAATAGCTTAATATGAAGCAAGGAAGAATATGTTAAAGTTTAAAGTGTTAAAATTTTAAGTTTGATTAATAAGTTGTGTCTTCCTACACAGGCGAGCAGGCTATCTAATAATACGGTGTTAACCAGAAGTATCGAAGTGTTAACGATTTGTTTGGCCATTTTCATTCATGCGGAACATATCATTCCAAAAATCCCAGGATCAGCTTATGGGTTTGATATTGAATACTGATTTCTGAAAACCTCTTACTTATTTCCCCCGTATAGCGCCAAAAGTTGCTAATTAACTCTGAGCCGCAAACATCTCATCCGATCTTCTTTGCATTTCTTTGAAATCAACATCTTCTATATGCGTCGTGATCATCCATTTATAGCCGAATGGGTCCATCACCTGTCCGACACGATCTCCATAAAATGCGTTGTCAACAGGCATGACTGCTGTAGCACCGGCGTCAATAGCTCTCTGGAAAGATTTATCTACATCAGGTACATATAGGCCAAATGACATCGGATTTCCACCGATCGTTTCCGGACTTTTGTTGCCCCATGCTATATTTTCGTCGGCCATCATGAGGAGTGATCCTTCGATTTCAATTTCAGCATGTCCTATCAGGCCATCGGGCATGATCAATCGGGCTCTTTCTGTGGCACCAAATGCTTTTTTGTAAAACTCAATAGCTTCTGCACAACCTTTGATCGTAATATATGCATTGAGGGTGTGGGCTCCGGGATAGATGTGAGATGTAGGCATAGCTTATAGAATATTATTGTTTATGAAATTAGATTATTATATGGTTCTTCTTTATCGTATCGTTTTCTTTTTAACGATTGGAATCTGGCAAAGTTAGTATTTGTCAATAATTTTTATTCCTGAGCCTTATTTTATAAAAATCTCTTATCAGTGATTGGTAAAATAATATTTATAATAAGGATTGAAATCCTTTTCCGCAATACAGCTTTCATAATTCCTCAGAGATATCGGAAAAGGATCTCCGATCTCACCAAAAATATCGTCCGGTAATTCTTTATCAATGGCCTGAGTATAGACTTCAGCAGACCGGAAGTCATCGAAATTTCTGATCACCATATAAGATGTGCTTCCCTGAGACTGCTCTAGTTTGAAACTTGATGTTTTCTTAGCAAAATCTGTGTACCCAAGTTTTGAGTTGATCGATTTTATATGTTTGAAGACGTCTCTCACCTGGTTAGAGGAAGATATACTATCATCCTTGTTTTTCTGCTGCTTTAGTTGAATCATGACAAAATAAGTTTCGTCATTATCCGGGTCGTACTGTGTTGTCTGACTTGTGCCCTGATTGTAGGAGATGGTCAGGAATATTGATAGCGTCAAAGGGAAATAGTGAAGAGTTGGATTCGTTTTCATTTCAAATACTATAAGTGGTACTCTCTATGAATACACATTGGAGTAAGAATATTGTTTGGTATGTAAATTATTTTTTGAAATGGGAATGTTTGATCTCAAACATGATTCATCCTTTCTGAATGCGATGAAAGTCTTATTGCTTTAATAAAAAATAATTGTAGGGCTGCAGGGTCAGTTGGGGGGTCAATGTTATCATTCCTCCATTTAGGATATCTGTCCATGTTGTGTTGGCAAGCGACGAAGGTATTGTATAGTTGATCACACCATTTCTTGTATTCACGATCACCATTGCCTTTTCTCCTGCAACTGTTTTTGTAAATGCGCATATATCTGCATTGCTGTATGAGGTTAATGTTCCTTCTTTAATGGCTTTGCTGCCTGCTCTGAAGGAAATTATTTTTTTGTATTCTGCAGTGATATCAGGATTGACTGACCAATTGATTTTGGCTCCGGTAAACGGAAAGAGAATTTTGAAAGATGTGCCGACTTCCTGGCTTCCATAAATCATTGGTACACTTTTCATACATGATGCAATGACGAATGCAGTCATCGACCCATTTCTACCACCGTACAAATCTAATGGTGTTCCGTCAGAACTATTGACATCATGATTGGTCGTATAACGCACGACAGATTGACCACTTGTCGCATTGGTATATTCTGTACTATTTAGATTGTCAATCGTGGTGACTGCACTGTGGTTCTTGTAAATTCCTTTGAGTTGACCATAAAAACCAAAACCAAAGTTGTAATCAAAACCTGCATTGAAATTATTACTCCTGCTTCCTTCGGCCATCAGCAGCAATTTGTGTGTTGAAATATTTCGCAGTGTATCGATCGCCTGAGCCCAAAAGTCTATAGGAGGTCCGTCAGTATAATCGCAACGATACCCATCTATATTAGCGGTATACACCCAAAACTTCATACTTTTTATCATCTCCAATCGCATAGCTCCATTTGTAAAATTCAATTGCGCAACATCATTCCATCCTGTACCAGGTGGACTGACTATATTCCCACTTCCATCCTGAAGATACCAGTCTTTGTGTGTCGTGGTCCATTCATTGTCCCATGCCGTATGATTGGCCACCCAATCCAATATGACACTCATATTCCTATTATGTGCATCATCGACCAGTGAACGAAGATCTGTCAGCGTACCGAATTCAGGATTGACAGTTTTATAATCTTTCACGCAATACGGCGAATTCACTGTATTTATTGTGCCAACAGGATATATAGGCATCAGGTAAATCACGTTAACACCTAAAGCTTTTATGGAGTCAAGTCTTGCGATGACGCCCGCTAAATTTCCTGTTGCACTGAATGGCCGGATATTGACCTGATATATTATCGCATCCTGTCGTGCAGGAACACTGCTGAAGGGTACACCATATTGAGGTGGATCAGGATTCGTAATCGGTGGGTATATGATCGGATCGTCAGACGAGCAAGCAGTATGAACCAAGAGGAAACAGATGGAAATAAGTATCAGGATATTTTTCATCATTACCATGTATCATTTAAAAAAGGAATGACAGTTTTTCTTTCCGTGTTGAAAAGATACTTAATTCCGGCAAGTTTAAACCCATATAATTAATAAATGTGAATCCGGTATTTGAAATTTATAATTCATCAGAAAACAAAATGGCCGGTATATTTTTGTATACCAGCCACCTTTCTAACATAGTAATCAAAATAATACTATCGTATAAGTTCTGACATTGGATTCAGATGCGTTTCACAAGCAGTAGCATTTAGAAGATGTGCACGCAGCTCAGGCAGGACAGATGAAGCCCATGCCTTTATATCCGGATCAAGATTATCCCGGGTTGCATTTTCAAACAAGGCTATAGCATCTTTGTGAGTTTGAATGATCATGGTGCAATAAGTGATATCAAAATCTTCAACTGTACTTAGATTGAGGGTGTCATATGCAGCAGTGACAGCCTGTGTTGGGTCTGAAGAAATGCGAATTGACTTCATGATGGCTAGTGATCCTAATGCAGTCTTTGTGTCTCTGCTTGCATTCTCAAGCATTGCACTGAATTGTCTTACCTCTTCAGAAGATGTCCTGCGTGCAGCAAGTTTACTCATCATGATCTGGTACCAATTAAATTCATAAGCGCCCTCAATAAATTTTTTGTCACTTGCTTTTGTGAGATCAATAATTGGTTTTGCTGGCACCAGGGATGCTTCTGCGGTGATGACTTTCTGATCCCCGCTGCAGCTCATGAAGCAGAAGATAGACATCACTACCAAAGTAGAAAGTAGCAGAGATTTTTTTAGGATTTGACAGGTCAACATAGGATTACAATTAAAGAATGAAATGAATTGTAAGGCTCCTGCTATATTGAATAGTTTAAGTTGACTGTGATATGAAGAGAACGGGGAAAAGGCATGGTTGTTTTCATTGATCAAAAATTCAGGGTTTAACATGATGCCGGTTGGAATAAATTTCAGGAAAAGTCAGGGTAAACGAGTACAAAATGAATTCAGAATAAGGAAGTAAATCAGGAATAGAGAATATTGAATTCAGAATTTTGAAGTAAAATGAAGAATAAAAAATGAAGAAGAGGAATTAATGAATTGTAAATCGCGAAATCGTTTAATATAGTGTCACATCCTTAATATGAAAAGGGGTGTACGAAAACTGATGCGTGCAGAATTATACTAAAATTATTTATTCCGCCGGATATTATTGCTGGCAACTAAGAAAATCTCACTAAGACCATAGAGTGGAATATTGGTCAGCCAGGCTTGCTCTCTGTAGCCTGACATAGAAGTACGAAAGGCAGTGAGTGGAAGATGTGAATTTCAGTAAGAAATATGAGTTCCTTTCGCTTCATAGCGAAGCAAAGCTACACGTTTACGTACGACTTTATGCAGAAAACTACATTTTTACGTACGACTTTGTGTAAAAACCTACATTTTAGTGGATGACTTTGGGGTTTATTTCATACAATGTGATCTTTCTATTCACCTTTGTTATTCCTATCCCATGATGTGTTAAAAATTCCAAAAGTTCGGATGAAGTGCTTTGATTCATCTTGTTATAATCCATTCCTTTATTGTAGATAAATGTATTTAGTAAAGATTTGTCAATAAGGTAAAACTCATTTGATTTGTCTTCGAGCATTGTAACAAATTTTTGTATTGACGTATAAGCTTTGTAAGCCCCTTCTTCTATCGCGTCTTCTTTCTTTATGAATTCGCTCTCTTGTATAATGGAAAGTATGTTTACAGGTTCATAACTTTTTATGCTTTCAAATTTTATGGCCAGGTTGTCCGATAAATTTTGTTCTATTTCAGTGAAAGCTTTCGAAAGGTTTTTCTTTTTTTGCCAATAAATAATGTCATAGTTGGAAGTATCATTCGTATTATTCCTTATCCAGTTCAGTGAAGAAATGTTGTGGAGAAATAAATAAATGTCCGGAAGTGATGCACCAGAAATTGTAATGCCAATATGGCCATCAGGAGTATGACGAAATCCACTTCCTGAAGAAGAGGTTTCAAGTGAATGTCTTAAGATAAACTGATCAAGGAGAGGAGGTTTTTCAGATGAATTCTTCCCCAGCATCTCATAGACACCATTGTATATCGGATCTTCACCAGGAGAAAAACCTCCATCCGTGATGACTTGAAGGTTTTTACTTTCAGCTATTGATGCGATACCGTTTGTGGCTATGACTTCATCGAGCATGGCCGCGGTCACTTTGTGTCCATGATAGACAATGATACCATCCCTGTTGATGACATACATTTGCGGACGACCTGTCACTCCGTAAGAATAAAAATCCATTTTATCATCATCTCTTCCTACCCAAAAATCTAACTCGACTTTCTTCATGAAATTTTCAAGTTTCTCTTTCGCATCATCAGTGATACCGATGAACTGAACATTTCTGTCTTTGTAGGCTTTACTCAGTTCATTAATTTCCGGAATGGCGGCCACACATGGGGAGCACCAGATCGCCCAGAAGTCTAATACGATGATTTTTCCTTTCAGAGATTCCAGAGTAGGGATTTTGTCATTAGCGTTATTGTAAATTCCTTCGAGAGAGAAGGGTGGGGCGATGGTGCCATCTGTAAGTTGGGCGAAAATATTTGTTGGAAAAAATAGGAATATTGAATATTTTATAAATTTCAAACGCATATGATTGTTATTTAAACTTTGTAAATAAGATCCTTATTTCAATAAATTGTAAATGACTTTCCGTACATATTGGATCATTCAATTGCACTGGCCTGAAAAATTTGCTCCAGATCCAGCTTCGCTTTATTGCATTCATAATTAAATGCCACAACCGTTACACCATAGCCCACGATCAACATCATGAATGGAACAAGTATGAACGGATTTATCCTCCCATCCCTGATCGAAAGCAATATAAAAACAAAACATCCGATACCCACCATGGTGCACCAGAAGATGACGAATATGATGATGACGACGTGAAGACGCATTCTGACATCTATCCTCGTACCATTCCCCACTGCTTTAATCTCACCTTTGATCCTTGGCAGAAATGAATTGCGATATTTGATAAGTCTTCGGATACTAAAATTCTGATCTGTGATCTGACCTTCATACATTTTTGTCTCTGCATCATTGAACAGCGGTATTCGAATGAATTTCTCAGCCTCTGTTATAGCAAGCAGTCTGTCTGTGATTTCACTGGCATTAAGTTTTGAACTGAATGAAAAATTTTTGAAGGGAAGAAGATTCATGTTTAAATTATTTGGGAGCATTTAACATCAATTCTAAAAATACCGTAATCCCGGCAAATTCCAGTGGGTATAAAAAATATTCTCCTTTTATCCAAAGATTAAAACCGCAGATACACTCTAAATCCAATTCATTTATTTTCTAAATAGCCTCTTATCAAAATTGAAAGATTCTCTTGATTTAATCTTTACACTTTTCATGTCTTTATGATTCGGATTAATAAGGTAATTAAATTCTCCCTTCACGATGACTGAAGGTACCTTTATGACTAAATATTTATTTGCCTTCACAAATTGATCACCAATCTCTTGTGTGGAATGTGCATGTGGAATAGAGCTCCAGTCAGCAGAAAGATTTTTAAAATCCAGCGTATGGATTTTGATGTGATCAGGAAATTCTATCGTAATGAGTTCGTAGTCCAGGGATAAGATTCCTAATGGTGTGTGGACGGCTATTTCAGCCATGCACAATGCTCTTGTTTCCGAAGTGTAGATTAATGCAATTCCTTTGCTGTTCCATCGACCACCATTTATTTCTGCACCTTTCCCGGACAAATCATGAGCGTGAATTGACTTGCTTAACCGATAGACGATCATGCAAGCACGCCATATTCAATCCTGCCAATCTCATCATTGAGCATCTGGATGCCGATCGAGCTATCGAGGAGACTCTTGGGCTTTATCTTTCCAAGGGCTATGCTATCGGTGTCTAACCAGCTATGAAATCTATCTGCATCGCCCCAAACTTCAATGCCTCTCTTAAAGAGCAGAGCAATCTGTAAAATCTTTTCTGACTGCATGGGATCAAATGTCTTTTGCTCAGATTGATACCTCTGCAGCGTCCGCTCGGATAGGTGAAGAAATGAAGACCACTCATTAAGACTGAAGGGGATCGTATGCGCAAAACGCCAGAAGGTCCTGAAGTGAATACCGGAACGGATGATATCTATGAGATTTAAACCATTTTTATCATCTATAGCACCATAAGGTACCGCAGGATCAAGGATATAAAAAGGAGTATCAGAAGTCATAACCGTACAAATATACAGCTATTTGTCATAAATATTACGACATTTGTCAGTATTTGCAAATTATTTTATAAAACAGTAATTATCAATTGATTATGATGTTATTGTGTTTACAAAGAATAGAATTGATCCCTTAAATCAAAAGCTAATTTGTCAAGAAACAATAGATCAGGAGTATCAGGTAAAGAGGAGTTTTCAAAAGCATATTCCATCTCAATTCTTTTTTGCTCAGACATCTTTACCAAATCATCATATTCAAATTTTCCATTTTTAACTTCAAGCAGAAATTCTCTGTTGGGTCTGACCACATTGACCTGTTGTTCTCTGGCAATTTCTATAGCCATATCAAGCAGTCGGAATGTATGCATCATATTTTTTGCATCGTAGTTTTTGCCATGGCTCATAGTCGTTTCATAGCGATCATCATTGCGGTTGGCTACCCAATCCCAATATTCTCTATACTCTTTGCAATACAATGAATATCCGTCAATGTTGAAGTAAAGTAATGCTACACGAGATTCGCCTTTAGGAATTGAGCTAAGAGATACGTCATTAGAATCTTCATTCTTGAATATCCCATTATAATCAAGGTTTTTGCCATAATACATTCCATATATGTGTTTCATGTTTGGAATGTTTACCAGTCCACAATCTTCCTGATTCCAATGTTTTTCAAAAAGGAATTTTTCTAAAAGAAGAGAGCCATAATCATTCGTGATGTAGCAGAATGAAAGAATGGATTTCCGTACTTTCGAAACAGGATTAACAATTTTCTTATTCAAACCCTTTGCCTTTTTTATTTGGGACAATGCAAATTTTCCAAAAGTGTCTTTGCAAAGTTTAGACAGGGTAGGTCCGGATTGTACCTGGTTTAGGAAAGGATGTTTAGAAATGATAGCTGCATCTGGTGTATTTAGCAATTCCAGGATATTAGGATTGTTTACCGATAATAATTCAATGAAACGTTTCAATTCATAAAATACCTCATCATTTGTGGCATTGCTGATTTGGGGAATATAATGGAGCCCATAATAATTTTGTTTTGGCAAAACAAATACCCCTTTGATGTCTGTATCGGAGGTTATTGTATCTAATCCATAAGCTTTGCTTCCGCTTATGCATTCCAAAACGATCCACTTATTGTCTCTTAACTGATCTAAGTTCATTTGTCATTCAGGATAGTAATGAAAAATGCATCAAGTTGAGTCAGTTTAGCCTTTGCTGCGGGCAAGCTTAATTCTTTGCTTTCGGCTAATTCAATATTTAACCGGATAAAATCCAGGAGAGCACTTTCGCCTGTGTGAAAATAAGCTTCTGCTTTGATTGCTTTAAATTCGATCAATTCCTTTATACGATTTTGTATGCTAGATTCCAGATTAAGGCCAGTTACCATTTTCTCAAATTGAATCGGGGGTATCTCATTTCGTTCTATGATCCATCGACAAGCAAGCGATGATCGTAATGCATAAAACAACTTTTTGAGTTAATATTGACTTTGACCTTCAACTTCCGGGAGTAATTTTTTTGACATGCTTAGATAATGATGCATCGTAGCTATTTTAGAATAGCAGAGATTTGCCAAATCAGTGATGTCGTCCAGGAAATCAGGATCTGATTTATAAATGATAGGGGACTGAATTCTTTCCAGGAGTGGAGGGTTTGATTTCCATAATAATCGGAGTGATTTGCGAATGTCCCAGCCGGAAATATCAAGTTCATTGTTTTCCAGCATCAATTCAATAGTATCTTTCTTTTCACTTAGAGACAGGTACCAATCTTTTTGGTGCATGTAAATAAGCCTGATGTCGAAATCACTGTCCGGAGAAGGAAAGCCCCAGGCCCTTGACCCCGTTTCACATGCAAGAAGAATTTTTATATCATGCCGTACTTCGATGATGTCTAAATACTTTGATATCTTATCTTTTATTTCAGAGCTCATATTCTGAAAGCAAGATAGCATTATATTTTATCCACAAACATCAACCAGTATTCACACCCGAAAAGAGATTTGAATGTTGAAGTGGACAACATTAAAAGTAAATTCTGAATCTGGAATCGTGAATTTAGAATTTTGAAGTGAAATGAGGAATATAACAATGATAAGAAACCATGAAATGTTTTTTTTGATTTTTGCCAACTGCCAATTGCTCATTCCTTCACTACCATCCCTTGTTTTACAACGCCAGCATTCATGATACGGTAGAAATACATGCCGGGTGCATTAGATTGGAGATTAATCTTCTCTATTGAATTGCTACTCGTCATCCATTGATGATGTATGACGGTTTTACCCTGAGGATCGAAGAGATCAAAACTCATTTCACCGGATGAGTGTCCGGCTTCAATGATGAATTCATCTTTCACCGGATTAGGATATACTTTAACATCTGAATATGGATTGGCATTCATTGTAGCTGTCGGAATTAAAGCAAGCGCAGCCTGTACTGCTGCAAGTGCATCCACGCGCCCATAACCATACGTATTGTTAGGCACTTGTGATCCCGGAATATCGCCACAGTTTTGATCAGTTGTTTTGGGTACACAGGTATGTTCTATGATGTCTTCGATAAGATCAACTTTGCCTGCCAATGCGGGATTAGCTGATATCATCAATGCTATCAAACCGACTACATGAGGTCCTGCCATGCTTGTGCCTGATGATCTCACATATCCCCCACCCAGATCGACGGACCGTACATGTACACCTGGTGCAGAGACATTTGGTTTAGTACGATAACTACTATCAACTGCTATAGGACCTCGACTACTGAATCCGGCTATCGTATCATTTTCTGCTGTAGCTCCTATTGAAAAGCTTGCTTCATAGATTGCAGCAGGTGTATTAATCGAACTGCAACCACTGCCGCTATTACCCGCTGAAACTACAACAACGACACCTCCAACCTTCAGATTGATAACAGCTTCATTAAGTATTTCCCAGTTAGACGGATCGCATCCTTCTGATTCAGGACAGCCCCATGAATTGTTGATGACAGCGGGTGATTTTGAAGGATCAGGATT
>JBDUAU010000709.1:0-1593 GCA_040004485.1 Saprospiraceae bacterium | reverse complement strand
CCCATCAAAAACATTTGTTTAATAAATTCTATAGAGTACCTTCAGGAAATGTACATGATATTAAAGGATTCGGATTAGGTTTGCATTATGTCAAAAAAATCCTCCAGATGCACAATGGAAAAATAATCGTTGAGAGTGCACTTGGAAAGGGAAGTCGGTTTTCATTTAATTTACCAATAAAGGCCTGATGAAGGAACGAATTCTTTATGTAGAAGATGATGATTCACTAAGTTTTATTACGAAGGATCAACTGGAAATGGAGGGTTACGATGTGACCCACGCTGTCAATGGAAAAGAAGCATGGTCGATATTCAGGAAAGCAGAATTTGATATTTGCTTGCTCGATGTGATGCTGCCACAATTGGATGGCTTTGAACTTGCACGTAAAATAAGGGGTGTAAGCAAGCACATCCCAATTATTTTTTTGACGGCCAAGTCCATGCAGGAAGATAAGATGGAAGGATTTCTCCTGGGAGGTGATGATTATGTCACAAAGCCCTACAGCTTCGAGGAATTGAAGTTCAGGATCAATGTATTTCTTCGCCGTCGCAAAGTCATTGAGGCAGCTCCAAAAGAAGCAATGACGGTCGGGAGATATTTATTTGATTATCCCAACCTTGATTTATCGGTAAATGGTACTGCACGCGGCCTCACACAGCGTGAAGCTGATATTCTTTATTATCTCGCCTCACGACCAAACCAGGTCATCAGGAGATCGGATATCCTGGAAGATATCTGGGGGAAAGATGATTATTTTTATGGAAGGAGCCTTGATGTATTCATCAGCCGACTTCGTAAATACCTAAGTGATGATCCTGATATCTCAATTGAAAATGTGCATAGTGTAGGTTTCAAATTGAATATACCCGAAAGGAAATCCTAGTTTCTCTCTACCAAATGCCATCAGCAGAAGTCCAGCCTCTTTCCATTGTAGTCATGACATACAATGAAGAAGAGAACATCGGCAGGTGTCTTGAATCAGTACTCGGCTTAGGAGATGAGATCCTGGTCCTTGATAGCTATTCCACAGACGCAACGGTTGATATCGCACGCCATTTTGGTGCACGCATCGAGCGATGTCCATTTGATAGCTATGTCAATCAGAAAACACGATTGATTCAGCTCGCCGAATATGATTGGGTACTGACGATTGATGCGGATGAATATTTAAGTCCCGAATTAAAATCTTCTATTTTACAAGCAAGGGCGACATCTGAATATGATGGGTACACATCCAATCGAAGAAACAAAATCGGTGATACCTGGATAGGTCATGGTAATTGGTATCCCGATCGGAAAATCAGATTTTTTGACCGCAGGAAAATACACATCACCGGAAAAGATCCACATGATGTCATGAAGCCCCTGGCAAATGCAAAAATCGGTCACCTGAAGGGAGACCTGATGCATCTGGCGGATGAAAATATTTCAAGCCGTAATCAAACGAACGAAAAACATAGTACACGTGCAGCAGAAGCCCTGTATGCTGCAGACAAGAAATCAAGATTGTGGCGCATGCTCTTCAAGCCTGTTGCCAGATTTTTTATGGCATATGTAATCCGATTAGGATTTCTGGATGGATATTATGGTTGG
>JBDUAU010000366.1:0-1594 GCA_040004485.1 Saprospiraceae bacterium | reverse complement strand
AATGAACAGCCTACGACCACAGATCTGGAAAACTTATTGGCCCGGCATCCTGATAGCAAGGAAATCGCATTTGTCCTCAGTCAGATATACCTGTGGGATAATCCTGAGCGTGCTTTGGAATTAGTCTATGATATAAAATACGGGAATCCGTTTTTTGATAAATCGAATCATATCCGTGACATTGGACATTTCCTTACCGATTCAACAGATGATGAAAAGTTAATCCACATCAAAGAACTTATAAAAGCATCCGAAATTGAAAATGCTTTACAGTTAATGATTGAGATCCTACAGAAAAATAATAAGGCAGGTGATGGGATAGTTTCAAAAGTAGCTATCGGAATATTCAATTTGCTGGGCACACAACATCCTTTTACAAAAAAATACAGAAAGCAATTAGACATGGCATTGTGGGTGTAAAAGTAAGGGACATCGAGCAAAGAGTCTTACTATTAAATCCAGTGTGTTTTTTCTCTGCTAATGCCGTGCGAAAAGAATAAACTTATTTCTTCTCCGAATCAATGACAGTTTTGGCTTTACTAAATTTTGGATCGTATTTAATCACTAAATGAATCCAAAGCGAACGGGTGAATCTAAGATTCCACACATAGATAATCGCCAGGAATGCAAGCAAGATCAGGAAGGAAAGGTCTACCTGGATACCCAGCACAAATATGTTGATGCTGACTATGATAAAACTCAACAATGCAATGAAGAGATAAGAGATAAACATTGCCCCATAATAGAAACCTGTTTCCGGCTCGAATTTCTGCCCGCAAACCTCACAACGATTATACATTTGTAAAGGCTTTTTCAACTGGAAGGGGTCAACAAACATTTTCCCTGTTCTACATTTCGGACAAGTAAGGTTGATGGCGCTGCTGATCATACTCATAGACACAAAGATAGAGGATTACATTTAGCAGCCCATACTCCATCCGGGATGACCATTCGCCCAATTACTGGTTAAATGTCATCAATTGTTTTTCCGGTATCCTATAGTTTGTCGCTGGAAGCCCAATAAATTTTTATCGCGTGCAAAATCCCTGACGTCTTCAAACGTGATCAGGTTGGATTGGCTTTTACTGTCTGCATTCGTTTTAGCAAGCCTTAGATTTTGATTCTTAATCACATCCTGAATGATCTGGCGAATGCTTCGGGCATTTCCGAAATATTTATCTCGGTAATCATAAAGGAATTTAAAATAAGTTGTAAGATGCTCCAGGGCTTTTGGTGAAATGCGCATTTCCTGTTCGGTAATCATGCTTATCCCTATTTCATTCAATTCCTTCGGACTATAATCTTCGAAGCGTAATACTTTATCAAAACGCGAACTCAAACCCGGGTTAGCTTTAAGAAAGGCTTCCATGTTCTCAGGATAACCTGCAGCGAAAACAAAAAACTGACCCCGCTTATCTTCCATCCGTTTAAGAATTGTCTGAATGACTTCATTGCCAAAATCATGGGCATTGCCAGGAGAATTGGATAATGCATAAGCTTCATCAATAAACAAAACACCACCCATCGCCTCTTCTATCTTTTCTGCTGTCTTTAAGGCTGTTTGTCCTACATATCCTGCTACCAAACCCTGTCG
>JBDUAU010000276.1:0-1598 GCA_040004485.1 Saprospiraceae bacterium | reverse complement strand
CCGGAAGCAAATGCACCGGCGACGGTAACCCAAACTGAAGAGTCAGGAGCAAAACCTCCCGACGTGATTGAAGTGGCCGTAGTACTTGTCAATGAATCCAGCTTTTCATTTTTTAAAAGATAAATAACATAATGATCTGCCGAAACAACCGGATCCCATGACATTTGAACATATCCATTGCACGGTGATGATGCTGTCAAATTTCCTGGAGGTGACATGATCACGGCATAAAAATCCGATGAGTCCTGCATACCATTTGAAGCGGTAACCCTTACTTTAAACTTATCCGTTGGTATGTTAGGCGTAAACCAATCCTGATATCTCCGATTTGCAGGAATGTTGGTGGCAACGGTGGTCCATGCACCACCCACAGTTGTCTTATATTCGACAGTAAACGTTGATGAACCTGTTCCATAAGCATCCCATCGAATGTATTGCTTGTCATTTGGTAAGTTGACATCTCCCGGTTTAAATATTTCTCCACCATCAGGTGATTGCACTTTGATGCTGGTATGTTGAATATCCCAGGAGAGCCATGCGAGCTGAGGCCCCATCAGTACCTGATATCCTTTAACCCGAATAGTGTACGTTCCTGCTATTGGAGTTTGAATCGTCACTTGTTCATAATTGTTCACATGGTCCGATCCGGTTGTAGCTGCCAAAGTCACGCCTGCAGGCGTATAGTTCAATCGCCATGGTTTCAGTGTATCTCCAGCCGGAGAGATGACGATGAGATCAAGATCATTGACAAGAGATACAGTTTCATAAGGTGCTGCAGCGGGATCTGTCCACAGCAGCATCACATCTATTGATGCTTCTCCTGCAGGAACAGAAAATGTTTTTGTAACGAATTGCTGATCATTTACAGAAACGGAGGCATAATGATTGGATTCAAGAATTTCTACAGAGCGTACTCCATTGATGCGTCCGAATCCATAAGTGTAATCCGGACCTGTCGTACCTAAATCATCTGCTCCATTGCAGATGACATTTTTAATTAATGCAGCATCGGGCAAACTATCGTTATGAAGTTGTCGATATCGTTGATACAAAAGTGCGGCCATCCCCATTGTAGCCGGTGAAGAAAAACTTGTTCCGCTATTGCTTGTATAAGTGTTATTGGGGAAGGTGCTAAATCTAGCAGCTCCATAAGCGACTACTTCAGGTTTTAATCGACCATCTTCAACTGGTCCGCGGCTTGAAAAGGATGCTATGGCGTCAGTGATCAGAATGGCGCCGACGGTTAACAGATTTTTTGCTGATTGATATCCTCCGGCTACTGTTGCGTATCCGGCAGGATATGGCGTACAAAAAGTTCCTCCCGAATTGCCTGCTGAAAAAACATGGAGCAAAGAGGGATAATCTCTCATCATTTGGTCCAGCGCTGCGCTTGTTCCGTTGTAATCTCCGATGTATGCACAATCATTGAGTGCCGATCCATATGAATTGTTGGTCAGGCTTAAATTATAATCACTGATATATTGAGGTGAAGCCCAGAGGATATCAGAAAAATTGCGCGTTAGAACAAAAGCATTTGGAGCGTAGCCTGAACCAAAGGCAGGATCTACTAGTCCTGCACCTGTAACGATACCGGCGAC
>JBDUAU010000135.1:0-1599 GCA_040004485.1 Saprospiraceae bacterium | reverse complement strand
GTTAGGACAGTGTGGCACACTTAGGTGTGGCACACCTAAGTGTGCCACACTGTTGATAGTTCGGATATGTGTTTGGATTATTTCCCTTACCTCTCATCTTAATTATTCTTGGGAAAAGTTCTATGCCTTTGGTTTTCAATACTATATAAGTTACAATAAAAAAGTATATTTGCTTGTCTCAACTTTAGAGGTTGGTTTGATGGTGAAGGACATTTCCACATTTTTCAGCAGAATAATGAAAGGTGACCGGGTCGCTCTCGGGCAAGCTATGACTTTAGTGGAAAGCGAAAAACATACTGATCGCGTTGAAGCAATCCAATTGCTTGAATTATGTCATCAACAATTATCATCGCGAGATAAAACTATCAGGATGGCTATAAGTGGTGCTCCGGGAGTCGGTAAAAGCACACTATTAGAAACTCTTGGGCTGAAAGCCATCTCTCATGCCCATAAAGTAGGAGTCATCACGATTGACCCCACCAGCAACGTCAGTCATGGAAGTATCCTGGGTGATAAACTACGGATGCCAGGGCTTTCTTTATCTCCTGATGCTTTTGTTCGCTCCAGCGCAGCAGGCACTATGTTGGGTGGAATAGGACGACGAAGCTATGAGTTGATGACCCTTCTGGAAGCTGTGGGTTACGATATTATTTTTCTTGAAACAGTTGGTGTGGGGCAATCTGAACATATTGCCTGGCAACTTACTGATGGATTTGTTCTTGTGTTGCAACCCGGAGGTGGAGATGAGTTACAGGGCATTAAAAGAGGAATTACAGAGCTGGCTGATATTGTCATCATCAATAAATCTGATGGTTCACTCCGTGATTCAGCTTCCGTTTCAAAAAGTCATATTCAGAATGCCATACACTACCTTGCTCCTCTCAGAAACAATTGGGAGCCCACAGTTTTAAAATGTTCGGCAAAAGAAGGTGAAGGCATAGATGAATTATGGGATGTTTTGCGTTCCTATATGGACACCAGGTGGAAAGGCAACCAAAAGGACATAGAAAGAAATCGTCAAAATCAATTATGGCTCGCATGGTCAGTTGGAATTATAGCCAACCAACTTCTTGTTAATCACCCTGTCGTTCAACAAAAACTTAGTGAAAGATTAGCCAGCACTGGAAATCGAAGCATCCCTATCTTTAAAGCGGAATACGAAATAGAAGAGGTGATGAAAGAACTTATTGTTCCCTCCACAACGAACAATACTTAAAGGATAAGAAATGAAGATTTACGCATTTATCACTTTATGCATCGCTTTACTTTCAATGGTGGAAATCATTGGCACCTATCCGAAAGGCGACTTTGTCTCACCGGTCAACCGGGATATAAAACTTTCCGGAACATTCGGTGAGTTGCGAACAAATCATTTTCATGCAGGTCTTGATATAAAATCTCTGCATCAGACATCAGGGGACCCGGTCTATGCTGCTGCAGACGGCCATATAAGCCGTATTAAAATCGATGAGTTTGGGTATGGTAATGCACTCTATATTGATCACCCCGATGGCTTCACGACATTGTATGCACATCTTGATCATTTCACTGATGAAATACAGAATTATATCAAAGAGCAACAATACCTGCAGAAGTCAT
>JBDUAU010000485.1:0-5305 GCA_040004485.1 Saprospiraceae bacterium | reverse complement strand
TGTATCAAAAAAACTATAAATACAATTTGTCTATGTCATAGAAAACGCTCAGTGCATCGCCTGCATTCACTCATCCATGGTTCGACTTTCTTCCGCTCATCCTTATACTATGGTTCGACTTCCTTTTTCTTATCCTTGTGCCCAGCTCACCAACCGCAGCTCACCAACCGTGTGCTACAGCAACCATTTTGAATTTAGAGCCAGGAAGGAGAATTAAAAATTTAGAATTAAAAATTAAATAAACACAATGGTAAATATCCCAACACATCGTGTTCCTTCTCATCCAGGGGAAATCATAATGGAAGAATTTCTAACTCCTCTGGGAATCTCACAAACTTCATTGGCTAATGCTTTGCACATTCCATATCAAAGAATCACCAAAATCACGAATAAAAAGTGAGGAATATCACCCTCGACAGCACTGAGACTGTCGCGATATTTTGATACAACACCAGGTTTCTGGATGAATTTACAACTTCGATGGGATATGTATCATGCTATGAAAAAAGAAGAAAAAATACTCGCGAAGATTCAGGTATTTGTACCCTGATTTCCAACAAATCTTTATCCATACTTTCTCTTGACCTCCTTTAAAATTTTTTTATAATTAAATCCGGCAGGAGCTTTAAAAGAACCTCTTAGCGCTCTAATCCTGCTACTGACTTCAATTGATTCAACGGATTTGGAGGTTATGGATATCAGATAAGATTCAATTAAATCTGATAAACTGCTGTTTTGAGAGGCAGCATATTTTTTTGATTTCTCAATTATTCTTTTATCTATGGATAGCGTCAACCTCGTATTCATATGTATTGATTAATAAATAAAGTTACATGATGAAGATATTAGTTTCTGTTTAGGCGACGCTGATAAGTTAATTTCCCAAAAAAGGCTCCAATAAATGCACCAAAGGAATTCGCTACCATATCCATGATTTCAAACTGCCTGCCTAAGGCCATCATATTCTGAACAAACTCAAGTCCGACACCAACACATGTGCCGAGAATAACTGTCCTCCAAAATGCTTTCTGAACAGACCATCCCGCATTGCCAGCAAAGGCCATAAAGATCAAAAAAGCCCATGCCGCATACATGCCGCAATGGCCGATCTTATCAAAATATGGGAGACCTAAAAAATTCAAATTCCCGGGACCGCCTGGAATTAACGAAAGAATAGCAATTAATATCCCCCAAAGGATAGGAGGTATCCATCGAAATTTGCCTTTAATCATTAGGTGGGAACGAAAAGAAGCCTGGTTGAATCAATGTCCTGTCAACTCCTTGTAGGCAGCTACACCCAATAACTCTTCATACTCTGATAAATCAGTAAGCGCTATCCTGATGATCCAACCCTGACCATAAGGATCGTTGTTGATCAAACCCGGATCATCACCACCGGATTCGGAAAGGTCTTTGTTGAATTCCAACACTTCGCCGCTCAAGGGCATAAAGAGATCAGATGTGGTTTTTACAGCTTCAACAGTACCAAAAATAGCATCTTTAGCTACCTTCTCTCCGACTGTCTCGACTTCGATATAAACAAGTTCACCCAACTCACTTTGGGCGAAATCAGTAATTCCTACAACGGCTATTGTCCTGCCATCATCAGTTTTATCATCAGTAAGGCGAATCCATTCATGTTCGCTGGTGTATTTGAGATCTTCAGGAAATTGCATATTCTTTTTTTAAGACGTTATTAGTTCGATTGCCGATGGCGAAAATAGAAATAATCTGATCGTCTTTTTGGAAAGTTCTTGGTTAATAGGTTTATAAGGTTATACGTTTATAAGGTTATAAGTTTATCGAAG
Organism: Saprospiraceae bacterium; assembly: GCA_040004485.1. Lineage (GTDB taxonomy): Bacteria > Bacteroidota > Bacteroidia > Chitinophagales > Saprospiraceae > Opimibacter. Next base: position 3,497 of record JBDUAU010000485.1, on the reverse strand, counting down.
CGTTCTGCCCTTTCCGCCTCTTCTACCTTTTCTACCTTTTCCGCCTCTTCCGCCTTTTCTACCTTTTCTACCTTTTCTACCTCTTCTCCCCTTTCTGCCTCTTCTGCCTCTTCTACCTTTTCTGCCTTTTCTACCTTTTCTGCCTTTTCTACCTTTTCTACCTCTTCTCCCCTTTCTGCCTCTTCTACCTTTTCTGCCTCTTCTCCCCTTTCTGCCTCTTCTGCATCTTCTACCTTTTCTGCCTCTTCTACCTTCTACCTTTTCTAGCTCTTCCGCCTCTCCTACCTTTTCTACCTTTTCTGCCTTTTATACCTTTTCTAACTCTTCTGCCTTTTCTGCCTCTTCCGCCTTTCATCCCTATTCATCAGAATTATCCCCTTATTTGCCGAATCCTGTTCCTCCGGAAAAACTAACTATTGATACTTTTTCTAAATTACATCCTACTCTTTAATACGTTCAAATGAAAAGGAAATTTTTCCTGATACCGCTTTTTATTTTAGGGTTCATCGCGGTGATCATCGCACAGCCGATAAGTGAAGATTTGCCCCAGGTCACTGGTTGTATCGCCCTGATCAATGCAAAAGTGATCGCAGCACCCGGGAAGTCTGTGCAGGTAGAGACGATCATCATGCGGGATGGCCTGATCACAGATATCGGACCTCGTGTAAAAATTCCGGCTGATGCATATCGAATCACCGCAGATAGCTTGTATGCCTACCCTGCATTCATTGATGCGTTGTCTTCAATCGGTGTAAAGAATCCGGATACAGATGCCCCGCGAGGTGGTGCTCAAGGAGGGCAGGGCAACCGCGACAAGAGTACACGACCTGCTGTTGACGACGAAGGAAATGCAAGCCTTGAAGATGCAGGCATCACACCCTTCCGCAGCGTACGACCGACAATTGATATAAAAGAGAAATCAATTGCAGATTGGAGAGGGCAGGGATTTGCTATAGCGCATATAGTCCCAAAGGGAAAAATGATTCCCGGCAAAGGATCATTGATCGTCCTGTCCGGCAAAGAAACAGGTCAGTTATTTTGGAAAGAAGATATTTCCATGTTTGCCCAATGGTCAGGTGCGGGTGATAACTACCCAAGTACGGTCATCGGAATCATGGCAAAGTGGCGTGAACTTTATCACAATGCCACACAAGACCTTGCGCAAAAAACATCATACACCAATTCAATTCTTGTTCCGCGTCCACATTATAACCAGGCACACGAAGCATTAATACCTGTTGTCAAAAAGGACATGCCTGTATACTTCAGGGCTCCAAAAGTTAAAGATATCAGCAGGGCATTGGCCTTGCAAAAAGATCTTGGGATGAAGATGGTGATCAGCGATGCTGAAGAGGCATGGTATCTCAAGGATCAGTTTAAAACAGGAAGTATTCCACTTGTGCTTTCTCTTGCTCTTCCTGAAGATAAAGGTGAGAATAAGGCTAAAGGGGAAGATAAACCTAAGACTGATACGAAGGAGGAGGCGATGCTTCGACCTGCACCCGCTCAACCTAATGCTTCAGCTCAGCAACCGGATGAAAAAAAGGCTGAGGCTGAGGCGAAGGAGAAGACTGAAGAGGCTAAGGCTGAGGCGAAGGTTGTGGATAAAGAAAAAAATGAGGATAAAGCAAAGGTTACTTTAAAGGATTCCATCAAAACTGACCCGGAGAAGGAGGCGTTTGAAAAGAAAAGAGCGCAGAGTCTGAAGGAACATTATCAACAAGCCGGTGTCCTGGCTAAGGAGGGAATTCCATTTTCTTTTGGAACACTAAGTGGAAAATCTACAGATTTCACAAAGAATATAAAATTGATGATGGAAAATGGTCTCAGTGCAGACCAGACGTTAAGTGCATTGACTACACAACCTGCGAAATTACTTGGCATTGAAAAAAATTGTGGCACCATCGACATTGGGAAGATGGCGAATGTCATCGTATCCAGCAAACCTGTATTTGAAAAAGATGCTGCCATCCGCTACATGATCGTCGAAGGAAATCTATATGAAAATGAGGTGAAAGAAAAAAAGAAAAATTCCGGTAAAGAATCTACATCAGCTAAAGCTTTGATATCAGGTACCTGGTCTTATTCTATCGAAACTCCTGATCAGAAAAGAGAAGGTACTCTTGAATTTACAGATCAAAATGGATCCATCACCGGAACAATAGCAAGTAATGATATCACTTCCGGAAACAAAGAACTCGAATCCATAGTCCTCGATGGGAATACCCTTGCTTTCACATTTGATTTTGATATGGGCGGCCAAATGGTGTCACTTGAATTCAATTTAAAAATGAATGGTGAATCTTTCGACGGAAGTGTCAACGTGGGTGAGTTTGGTTCATTTCCGGTGACAGGTCAACGAACATCCAAACCAAAAAATTAATCCCCATCAACTCCGCGATATGAGAAATATTATTTTTTTATCCCTGTTATTTTCTTTTCGTCTTGTCATTGGGCAAGTGCCAACAGGTGATATTGTGATCCGGAAAGGAACAGTGTTGACGATTACTAAAGGCACATTGACTGAAACGGATATCCTGGTCCAGAAAGGAAAAATAACTGCCCTGGGTAAAGGATTGAAAGCTCCTGCCGGCACAAAAGAAATCGATGCAACAGGGCTCTTCGTCATGCCGGGAATTATAGATGCACACTCACACATCGCTATCGACGCAGTCAATGAAGCCACAAATCCAATTACGCCAGAGGTAAAAGTAGGTGATGCTATTGATCCGTTTGATATGTCTGTATACAGAGCTCTTGCAGGCGGAGTGACAACTTCACACGCGATGCATGGTTCAGCAAATGTGATCGGTGGCCAATGTCAGACCATCAAGCATCGATATGGATTGATGGATCCTTCCGCTTTTATTTTTAAAGATGCACCACGAACCATAAAATTTGCCTTAGGAGAAAATCCAATTCGTGTGCATGGTGAAGGCAGAGGAGTGCAACCACGTACACGTATGGGTGTGGAGAGAGTCATTCGAAATGCATTTGCAGAAGGACAGGTGTACAGAGATAAAATGAAAGCCTATGAACTGGAGAAAGTCAAAAACCCAAATGCAGTTCCTCCGGTATACAACGAGAGATACCAGACCATGGCAGATATTCTGGATGGCAAGATCATCATTCAATGTCACTCCTATCGTGCGGATGAAATACTCATGCTGCTTAATGTGCTTCGTGATTTTGGAGTGAAGAAAATTACATTTCAACATGCGAATGAAGGATTTAAGGTGGCTCCTGAATTAGCCACTTTTGGCGCGATGGCTTCTGTATTTTCGGATTGGTGGGCTTATAAATTTGAAGTGTATTATTCAACAGCATATAATGCTACCATTCTGACACGAAATGGTGTTGTGACGTCAATCAATAGTGATAGCGGAGAGATGATCAGACATTTATATTATGAGGCTGCAAAGACACAACGGTATGGTGGGTTATCAGATGATGAAGCATTGTCACTCATCACTATCAATCCCGCACGTCAATTGGGT
>JBDUAU010000665.1:0-5315 GCA_040004485.1 Saprospiraceae bacterium | reverse complement strand
GATTTTAATAATTAGTTTTTATTATCCATCTCTTCAAATTCAACATCGGTCACATCTTCAGAACTCTTGTTATTTGCTCCTCCTCCACCTTGTGCATTTCCATCTGAAGAAGCAGAGTCGTCCTGAGCACCGGCTGCCTGTTGTGCCTGGTAAATATCCTGGCTGGCAGCCTGCCACGCTGCATTGAGACTTTCGAGTGCAGGATCAATACGATTGACATCTTTTGATTCATAAGCAGTCTTCAAGGTCGAAAGAGCAGATTCAATAGCCGTTTTTTTATCTGCAGGAATTTTATCTCCATAATCCTTCAATTGCTTTTCAGTCTGGAAGATTAAGGCATCTGCACTGTTCACTTTCTCGGCTTGTTCACGGGCGATACGATCTGATTCAGCATTTGCTTCTGCTTCTGCTTTCATTCTAGCTACCTCTTCTTTTGACAATCCGGTACTCGCTTCAATTCTGATCGATTGTTGCTTTCCTGTTCCTTTGTCTTTTGCAGATACATTGAGAATACCATTTGCATCGATGTCAAAAGTGACTTCGACCTGAGGCAGCCCGCGAGGAGCAGGTGGAATTCCATCCAGAATAAACCGACCAACAGGTCTGTTATCCTTTGCCATCTTCCGTTCTCCCTGCAGGATATGAATTTCTACCGAAGGTTGATTGTCAGATGCAGTGGAATATACCTTTGATTTCTTGGTTGGAATCGTGCTATTTGCTTCAATGACTGTATCATAGATTCCACCCATTGTTTCAATTCCCATAGACAGTGGCGTGACGTCGAGAAGAAGTACATCCTGAACATCGCCGCTGAGTACACCACCCTGAATAGCCGCACCGATAGCTACCACTTCATCCGGATTGACACCCTTACTCGGCTTCTTGCCAAAAAGATCTTCTACTGCTTGTTGGATACGAGGAATACGTGTTGAACCACCGACCAGAATAATTTCATCTATGTTTTCTTTTTTGATACCCGCATCTCTTATCGCATCCTCACAAGGACGGATCGTACGCTGTACAAGTTCTGCAGATAATTGTTCGAATTTTGCACGTGTCAATTTAGTATCAAGATGTTTTGGCACTCCATCCACCGCAGTGATATAAGGAAGAGTGATACTTGTCTCTGAACTTCCTGAAAGTTCAATTTTAGCCCTTTCAGCAGCTTCTTTAAGACGTTGCAGAGCCATTGGATCTTTTCTCAGATCAATAGCCTGGTTACTCTTAAAATCGTCGGCAAGCCAATCAATGATCACCTGGTCAAAGTCATCTCCTCCAAGGTGAGTATCACCATTGGTAGATTTCACTTCGAACACACCATCTCCAAGCTCAAGTATTGAAATATCGAATGTTCCTCCACCAAGGTCATATACAGCGATGGTCATGTCTTTATGTTTTTTGTCAAGACCGTAAGCTAAAGCAGCTGCCGTAGGCTCATTGATGATTCTCTTGACCGTAAGGCCTGCGATTTCACCGGCCTCTTTAGTGGCTTGTCTTTGCGAATCATTGAAGTATGCCGGAACTGTGATGACAGCTTCAGTGACTGGTTGTCCAAGATAATCTTCAGCTATCTTCTTCATTTTCTGAAGGATAATCGCTGATATTTCCTGAGGTGTATATTGGCGGCCATCAATGTCAACCTTTATCGAATCGTTTGGCCCGGATTTTACCGAATAAGGCATCCGGGGTATTTCTTTGGAAACTTCATTAAATCTGTTCCCCATAAAACGCTTGATCGAAGACACCGTTCGTTTGGCATTTGTGATCGCCTGACGCTTAGCTGGATCACCTACTTTACGCTCACCATTGTCAAGAAAAGCCACAACTGAAGGAGTGGTCCTTCTTCCTTCGTCATTCGCAATGACAGTCGGCTCACTTCCTTCAATTACGGCGACGCAAGAATTGGTTGTGCCTAAGTCGATTCCTATTATTTTACCCATACGTTTAGTTTTTAATGAATTGTTCTAACTACCTGTTTTTGTATATACATTTCTCTGATCAAGGCTTATGCCATGACCAAAAATTTCAATTATTTATGACAAAACAGGATTAGATGTCAGATGGTTGAAAACTTAACTGACAAATAGGCAGGTATAGGGAAGAATTATTGAAACTTCAATACCTTTGTAACACTTCCGTTCTTTAGAGAATCGAGTGACTGCGGCGTAAGTTTAAAGCCAGTATTGTAGGAAACATTTCTGGATGTAAATATCCCCAGACCTTCGGAGAGGTTGGTATATTTTGGTATATCCTGCGTACTGGTAAGACCACTATTTGCAAGGGCTATTTTGACAAAATCTTTTAGTTCAATGCCACCACACCAAAGAACAATGTCAATACTATCAAATCGTCTTATGGCTTCAAAATTTTCATTGATGTCCGCTTTTAAAGCAGTATAAAAATCTACCCCATCGATCTTGAATTCGTTTGTCTCAATACTGCTTTCCACAGTCCATTCAACTGATTTGGGAACATAAATATTCCCGGTTTCAGGTGATTTTTCAATGTAATGAAATCTCATTTTCAGATCAAAGATTCCTGCATCATCAATGGCGTTCCAATTAAACGTGAATAAGGTTTTTGGTTTAAACTGAAGAAGTTGCTCATGACTTGGATTTCGAAGAACCGGTTTTGGAAGAATTACAGTATGAGCTGTTACCAAGGGTGATCCGTCACCTTTATCAAGTTGAAACTCATATTTCTCACCTATCACCAGGTTGATGACGTTATTCTTTATTTTATAGAGATAGTTAGGTGTCGATGCGAAAATGCCGTCTGCTCTGGGATACCCTTCGAGATTGCCATCTACTTTTTGTAATATGAAGACCTGGCCATTGTTAATCCTTTTAAGAGACACTACTGCATTATCGTAATATAACGAATCAGGTATGAGGGCAATATCATACGCTGAAGTTGTAGGATCAAGGAAGGCCTTTTCAACACGGATATAGTGTGCAGTATCACTTTTGGACAATAAACCCCAAACCACAGGAATATCCTTCCACTTATCGACGACTACGAGTTCATTTGAACAGGCAGATAATATTGAAATACCAATCAAAAGTCCTAAAATCCACTTCATGGGGCGAAGGTAGAAAAAAAGGCTAAAGTGAAGGCTAATGAGAAGGTATCTATGTCGTACAATAACCAAAACAGCTGTAATCCTTTTAGGAAAAGAAGGACCAAATTCTGCATCATTGTACTACGGTGAAGGCTTTTATCTTTGATGGCAAATTTCCATCACCTTTAGCCTGAAAGGGAATCTTATCCATATGTCAATACACAGCAAAGCCAAGAGAATCACTACCCATACCCTCCAGGAAATGAAGGAAGCGGGAGAAAAGATCGCCATGCTTACAGGTTATGATTTTTCCATGGCCAGAATTCTGGACGATGCAGGGATTGACATCATCCTTGTCGGGGATAGCGCATCAAATGTGATGGCAGGTCATGAAACGACCTTGCCTATTACATTGGACCAGATGATATATCATGCTTCTTCTGTGGTCAGAGCGGTCTCTAAAGCCTTAGTGGTGGTTGATCTTCCTTTCGGATCATATCAGGGGAACAGCAAACTGGCACTCGAATCAGCGGTCAGAATTATGAAAGAATCAGGTGCCCATGCTGTCAAAATGGAAGGTGGTGAAGAAATAGGTGATTCCATCAGCAGAATACTTTCTGCCGGTGTACCTGTCATGGGCCATCTGGGACTCACACCTCAGTCGATCTATAAATTTGGAACCTATGTAGTCAGGGCAAAAGAAGAGGAGGAAGCTTTTCTTTGGTTCTTGAAAAAATTCCTGCTAACCTCGCCATGGAAGTCAGCCAATCGCTCAAAATTCCAACTATCGGAATCGGTGCCGGTCATGGTACAGATGGCCAGGTCCTGGTGGTTCATGATGCTCTTGGGATTACCCATGATTTTCATCCCAGGTTCCTGAGACGCTATCTGAATCTTTACGAGCAAATTCATACTGCAGTTGAAAATTATGTAAAGGACGTTCGTTCAGGAGATTTCCCGAATGAAAATGAACAATATTAGATCCCTGTCCATTTTCTCATTCAAATAACATAGTGTTGAAGCGAATTATTTTTATCATTTCAGTGGGCATAATCAGTATTGCTGGTTACTTCGGATTAATGTTTTATACTAACATGTTTTCGATCAATACGCCCACTAAACTTGAAAACAAAGATTTGTTTATCCCGACCGGTTCGACATTGGAAAATGTAATTGACAGTCTGATAGCACATGGCCAGATAATAAATGAAAATCACTTTCGCTGGACGGCGAATAAAATGGACTATACAGATGAAATAATCAAGAGAGGCCATTACCTCATCACGACATCATCCACAAGCAGGGCTATTATTTCAATGTTGCGTGGAGGAAGACAAGCTCCGCTTCAGGTCACGATCAACAATGTAAGAACGATTGAACAACTGGCTGGTCGCATAGCCGCGAAACTTGAATTTGATTCGCTCGAGCTGATTGATTATCTCGATCATCATTTTGATTCTATTGCCGGTACTACTCCTCCAACACGACTCACCCGGTTTTTGCCGAATACATATGAATTTTACTGGACAGTGAGCCCGGAAGAATATTGCAATCGGATGCTCAAAGAATTCGAACATTTTTGGACTGCAGAACGGAAAGCAAAAGCTGAAAAGATAGGCCTGACACCAGAGGAGGTTTATACACTGGCATCAATTATTGAAAAAGAAACAAACTATAATCCTGAAAAACCAAGAATGGCTGGAGTATATCTCAACAGGATGAGGGATGGGATTCCATTGCAAGCTGATCCAACAATTGTTTTTGCGCTTGGCCAATTTGATCTGAAGAGAATTCTCTATGGGCATCTCAGTGTTGACAGTCCTTACAATACATACAAAAATCTCGGATTGCCCCCAGGGCCTATATACATGCCGGGCGTAGCATCTATTAATGCAGTGTTAGATAAAGAAGATCACAATTATTTATACTTCTGTGCACGGCCTACAGAAGATGGACCAGGTCATGCCTATGCCGAAACACTACCTGCACATAATCTGAATGCACAGCGATATCAGAATTGGTTGAACACGAGAGGAATTTACTAATTTAAAATTAAAAAAGTACGGACAGGTCGCGATTTGAACATACTCTTTTAATTTATAATGAGGATTGATTAACGTTGGAATTCCATCACAAAAAGAAAAATAAAACAGTACGGACAGGTCGTGACCTGTCCGTACTGTTTTATTTTATGATGAGGATTTCTTAATGCTGGATTTTCATCACAAAAGTATATTTTAAAATAGTATGGACA
>JBDUAU010000032.1:0-5327 GCA_040004485.1 Saprospiraceae bacterium | reverse complement strand
GCCCTGTTTTTCGAATATATCCAGGGAATCCTGACGCTGTTTGACTAATTTCTGAAGCAAAGCTATTTCACGCTCCTGGTTCAGTTCATCGCCCGCGCCCGAGGTATTATATATTAAAATGGCTGATTTTATAGCCCGAATACCCCGCAAGCTAATCTGGTCTTTGGCCTTCATGGCTGTTTTGAGGTCTTCGTTGATTGTGTTTTCGAGCGACATGATATATTTGTTAAATAAGTTTGGCAAAAGTAACGAAGAATAGAACACGGAATCGGGTCAGGCAATTCCTTACGTTGAAATATTATCTTTATTTCATGTCAAATGAAAAAACCATACATTTTGGTGGGTTAAATGCGCTCAGGTTTTTCTCCGCGTTTGCTATTATAGTTTATCATTGTTCGCTGAATATTCAAGATGGCCTACCGAGTGCATTGAAAATGTTGTTTCATAACCTGACTTTAGGGGTAGACATGTTTTTTCTGATCAGTGGTTTTCTGATTGTTTACCTATTGCTTTCAGAAAAGGAGGAATCTCATAAAATTAGTTTGGCAAAATTCTATATCCGGCGGATACTACGGATATTCCCTCTCTATTTTTTGATTATAGGTATTGCATGGCTTCAGTATCGTGAAAGCATTCCTCCGATTGTCTATCACCGGTCGTTGTATTTTGCTACTAATTTTTGGATGATTAGTGCAAACTCATGGACAATGGGAATTCTAAACCCACTATGGTCATTATGCATTGAGGAGCATTTTTATCTCGTGATTCCTGTTCTTGTTTTATTCATTCCTCTTCGCCGGATTCACCTTCTTTTTTGGTTCGTCATTTTAGTGAGTATTGGTTTCAGACTATATGCTACGCTTACAATTCAGTATAATTGGTTTACAATCTACCTTCATACACTGAGTCGTTGTGATGTTCTGGCCATAGGTGGTCTTTTGGCATATTACCGCAGGTTTTATGATTTCAGTGCCCGTTTTTCATCGCTCGTTTTGGGTTGCCTGTTCACATATCTTATTCTGTTGATGAGTATTGTGGATTCAAGTGATTACACCACAATTACATTTTCTGTTCTAAAAAAATATCTTTTTATTGCTCCTATGTTTTTATTTTTTATTGGTTTTATCCTTAATAAAAATGAGGAAAATAAAATCATCTCCTGGTTAAAATCCAAAAGGTTGATAGATTATTTTGGTAAAATTTCTTTTGGATTGTATATGTTTCACACGCCCGTACTTGAATATCTTATTCCCTATCATTTCATCAATGACTTTTTCATTGTAAAGTTAATCTCAGTTTCGATTCTCACTGTTTTGGTTTCATCCATATCGTACGAGCTTTTTGAAAAGAAAATCCTCCGACTTAAAACTAAATTTGAAATTATTAAGTCAGCGTAGAAATGACAACTATCAAATACGACAATATCGGACTTTGTTATAACAAAACCCGACAGGCTGATCCGCATTTACATGACCGGATATATTCTCTTCTTTCACCTGATCTCAAAGGTCAATATCTGGATATCGGTTGTGGTACCGGCAATTATACGATCCCACTTTCTGAAAAAGGCTTGAACTTTATAGGCGTCGATCCATCTGAGGTGATGTTAAATGAAGCAAAATCCAAATCGCACAAAATCGAATGGATGACCGGTAGTGTTGAATCCCTTCCATTTGCTGAATCGATTTTTGATGGTGCGATCGCCACGCTAACCGTTCATCATTGGAATAATATTAAAACCGGTTTTAAAGAGTTGTACCGCGTATTAAAATCGGGAAGCCGTATTGTGCTTTTTACATCCAGCCCTGAACAAATGGCTGGGTATTGGCTGAACCATTATTTCCCTATAGTGATGCAACGATCGATAGAAAAAATGCCCTCTGTTGTTTCGGTCATTTCTGCACTCGAAGCAGCCGGATTTACACGGACAGCAACCGAGATTTATGCTGTCCGTGATGATCTTATCGATCTGTTTCTTCAATCCGGAAAAAACCGTCCTGAAATTTATTTTGATCCGGCTGTTCGCTTAGGTATTTCAACATTCGCTTCTCTGGCTACAGAAAAGGAAATAGAAGATGGCTTACAGAAATTGCGATATGACCTTGACAATAATCTTTTTGAAGCAATCAAAAAGAAATATGATAATGACCTGGGAGATTATTTATTCATTGTTGCAGAAAAACACTAAGTCGATTTATTCAGCAGCCAAAGTTCTATACTCTGCATTGTGTCTGTCAAATATTTTTAGCGATATAATTGAAATAATTTTAAAAATGCCCATTGCTAAAAATATAATTATTATTTTCCTCATTACAAATCTTTGACTCCAGGGTTGTGTTATTATCCGCAATAAGAGATTCTAAAGCATTTAATTGTTATCTATCCTTTCGCGCTTCATGCATGGTAGTAAATAATGGGTTTATAACGATTCGCGGATCAAATACATTGCATCTGATTTATTCATCTATATATGGATGGTGATAATGCAAAGCATGTCGAACATATGTTACGCAATTCTCAGCTGACGAAACTGTTCCTACTTTAAAATCTGTTTCGTACCTTAAATCCACTCAAACCAGTGACCAGTGACCTCTCGTTACTTGTTACTTGTTACTCGTTACTCGTTACTCATTATTCACTATCATGAACTGGATCATCCTCATCATCGCCGGTCTTTTCGAAGTTGGTTTTGCTACCTGCATCGGAAAGCTGAAAGAATCAACAGGCCAGGATTCTATGATGTGGTTTGGAGGCTTCCTGATATGTCTTGTCACAAGTATGTATTTATTATATCGAGCAGCGCAGACATTACCAGTAGGAACTGCCTATGCAGTGTGGACCGGAATAGGTGCGGTTGGCATTGTCACCATCGGCATCTTTATATTCAAAGAGCCGGCTACTTTCTGGCGCATATTTTTCCTGACGACTTTGATTGGTTCGATTGTGGGGTTGAAGTTCGTTAGCCCCTAAATCCCCTAAAGGGGACTTATGATTTCACGATTAATAAAAATAATATCATCATTTATGTTGTACGGGGCCGGAACATCATTTGGCATTTAATAAAAAACTCACTATTGACTACTCACTACTCACTACTTTTACCCCATGACCGAAGATCAAAAACAATTCATGCTCGAAGCCATACGCCTGTCATCTGAAGGTATGGAATCCAATGATGGTGGACCATTCGGATGCATCATCGTCAAAGACGGCGAAATCATCGGCAGGGGAAATAACAAAGTCACTTCCACTAATGATCCTACAGCACACGCAGAAATCATCGCCATCAGAAATGCATGTGACCATCTCCACACTTTTCAGCTTGATGATTGTGAATTATACACATCATGTGAACCTTGTCCAATGTGTCTCGGTGCCATTTACTGGGCTCGTCCGAAAAAAGTGTTCTTCGCTTGTTCTCGGCATGATGCTGCAGAGATTGGTTTTGATGATGACTTTATCTATGAGGAATTGGATAAGGCCCTTACAGAGAGATCCATTCCGATGGAACAAATACTTCGTTCAGATGCATTGCAGGTTTTCAAAAACTGGAATAACAAAGATAATAAGACGACGTATTGAAAATGGATGCCGGTTAAATGGATGCCGGTTAAATGGATGCCAGATAAAAGGATGCCAGATAAAGGGATGCCAGATTCCAGACATTAAATGTACAACCCTATCTGATTTTATAACCCCTATAACCCTCATAACCTTTATAACCTTTATAACCTTTATAACCCTATAATCCCCCTTAAAAATGCCCTGGATATTCATAATACTCGCTCTCATCGCCGGCATGATGATGCCCACTCAGGGCGCTATCAATAACAAGCTTGCCACGTATGTGCAAAGTCCCTTACTGGCTTCGTTTTTTTCATTTGCCGTTGGTCTGCTTGGACTCTTCCTCTATATTATTGTCGCACGAATTCCTTTATATACACTTGGGAATATCAAAAATGCACCGGTTGTTTCCTGGCTTGGCGGTTTGTGTGGAGCATTTTTTGTTACCGCTGTTGTTATATCTGTTCCTCGGCTCGGAATAGCCCTCACATTTAGTCTTGTCATCCTGGGGCAGATGTTGATTACGCTGCCTATTGATCATTTTGGTTTTTTGGGTATTCCCGTCAGGGAAATAAATCTACCTCGATTGATCGGTGTCGCATTGGTGATTCTGGGCGTATTTTTAATTCGCCGTTTTTGATATTACCTTACAAGACATCCCAGTCAGCGGAAAACAATGCTTTCATTTATTCTAAATAACGATACCATTCATACCGAAATGCCTCCGGGCACGACGGTACTTGATTTCGTGCGCTATCACAAACATCTCACCGGAACTAAAATAGGTTGCCGCGAAGGAGATTGCGGTGCCTGTACAATCCTTGTAGGAAACTATTCCAATGATGCAGTCACTTATCGTTCTATGACTTCTTGCCTGATGCCTTTGTCAAATGCTGAAGGCAAACATATCGTGACGATCGAAGGCATCAATCCTGCAGCAGGTCATTTAACTCCTGTGCAGGAAGCCATGATCGAAGAAAATGGTACACAATGCGGATTCTGTACTGTCGGTTTCGTAGTGTCGCTCACAGGATTTTGTCTCAACAACAATGAACTGTCTCAGGAATCGGTCATCTCTTCTATCGATGGTAATATCTGTCGTTGTACAGGATATAAATCAATTGAAAGAGCGTCGGCAAGACTGATCAATCTTCTGAATACAAATGAGAGTGATTCTTCCATAGCATTTGCCATTAGACAAAAAATAGTTCCCATGTGGTTTGCTGACATCAAAGACCGTCTCGCAGAGTTTAATGCATCTACATCAGAGCGCAAACCTGTTGAACCAATTAAAAAATATACAATCGTCAGTGGAGGTACTGATCTATATGTACAACGTCCGGAAGAAATGGTGCACTCTGTGACTATGAATGTGTTCAACAGAAATTCTTTGAAAGAAATCCGGGAGATTGATGGACGCATTGAAATAGGTTCAGAGGCTACGGTAACTGATCTGCTTGAATCGCCGGTGATGAATGAAATATTTCCACAGTTAAAAAAACATTTAAAGCTTGTCTCTTCAACACCTATTCGCAACATGGCCACCATAGCAGGAAATCTTGTCAATGCATCACCCATCGGCGATATGCCGCGATGCGTTCTTCCACCCGTATCTCGATATCCTCCATCGTCCTGCATCCATCCAACAGACCAAACCAGCAGTCTTGAGTCACAAGACAATTGGCGAACTTTTCGCTATGTTGCGTATGCACGATTTCATCGAATACGTCGGGCCGTTTCTCAATCTCTCTGAGATTCTTAAG
>JBDUAU010000081.1:0-1609 GCA_040004485.1 Saprospiraceae bacterium | reverse complement strand
CCTATCAGCAGGAGTTTTTCGTCAGGCAAAAAATACAATTTTTTCAGGAGACCGGCGATCGGCAGCGTGCGAATGAACTCGCTCTTCAAAACATAAGTATTGCCCGGATTAGACAAATTGTTGTAGATGAAGCGATTCTGAACCGCGACTTTGCGTTAGCTAAAAAGTTGGTCAATGAGGGAATGCTAATTGTGGAGAAGAATGGTCACCGCGGAACAGTATCCCAATGGAAACAGGTACTTCTAAAAATCGCCGAACTGGAAGGAGATCTGGACACGGTTAGATTGTATACGTTGTATTTTGCTTTTGATGGTGGCTTCAACCCAGACTATTACCGGAGGTGGAAAACAACATTCAATGCTCGGGAATGGGGGGATGAATATGCACAATTAATTGCACGAATAACTGATGGTATAAACAAAGATGCGAAGAAACATCAGGGTCAAAACTGGTGGTCGAAAGAGTACACTTTGTTGCTTATCCTTGGCCCGATTTACCAGGAAGAAAAACAATGGGATCTACTATTTGGTGTAGTGAAAGCTTATCCAGCGATGCCTTCGCTTTTACATTATATGCAGTATTTGGCACCCGATTTTGGCACAGAAATGACTAATTTGCTCGTTCCCGCCTTGATAAAATCGGGGGAGAAGGCAAGCGCTAGGTCGCACTACGCGCAGCTCGTTTCAGAAATGAAAAAAGTATTGAAGGCAATTCCGGAAAGTCGGAGCAAAATTTTGGAAGCAGCGGAGTTGCTCAAATTAAAATATCCCCGCAGGCCGGCTATGATCGACGAATTCAAAAAATTGACATGAACTTTCCGGCTTACAGGTAAAACTTCTTGATCTTGATTAGCTGCTCCACCGGCTCGGGAACCATATACCGGATGGATTTGCCATTTTTAATGCAAGCCCTCAGAAAGGTAGCAGAAATGTCAAGCAAAGGAGCTTCTACAAACTTCACAGCGGGATGGTTTCCAAATGAATGCGCTTTGGAATTGGGGCGCGGGTAAACGTATAGCCCAGTATATTTTAGTATTTTTTCGTGGTTTTTCCAATTAGGGAAT
Organism: Saprospiraceae bacterium; assembly: GCA_040004485.1. GTDB lineage: Bacteria > Bacteroidota > Bacteroidia > Chitinophagales > Saprospiraceae > Opimibacter. Next base: position 546 of record JBDUAU010000081.1, on the reverse strand, counting down.
TGAGCCAGATTATCTTCACCCATAATGAGTTTGAACTCGTGCTGGGGAAATTTTTCCTGCATCCTGATCAGCGTATCAATGGTGTAGCTCGGCTTGGGCATGTGAAACTCAATGTCCGTTACTTTCAGAAGCGTATTATCCGAAATGGCCCGCTGAACGAGATCATAGCGGTCAAATTCGTGCAGGAGACTATTATTTTTCTTAAATGGATTTTGCGGACTTACTACAAACCAAACCTGTTCAAGATCAGTAGTAGTGGCCATGGTGTTGGCTATAATTAAATGGCCGACATGTATGGGATTGAAGGATCCGAAAAAGAGGCCGATTTTCATTTGATCAGGAAGCGATGAATTCCATCACGATCTCTTCCGCCTTGCGAAGTGTTTCGTCAAGATCGTCGTTGACCAGGGTGATGTCAAATTTATCCTCAAAGCTAAGCTCGTAATGTACTTTTCCCAATCGGGTTTCGAGCGATTTCTGCGTTTCGGTCCCTCTTTCGCCCAGTCTGCGGATGATTTCGGCCTCGGAAGAAACTTTCACGAAAAT
>JBDUAU010000495.1:0-18074 GCA_040004485.1 Saprospiraceae bacterium | reverse complement strand
TGTCAAATAATCTTTATCTCGATAGTGATGAGCAACAGATTTTCATCATTACAGGGCCAAATATGTCAGGAAAATCTGCTTTTCTGCGACAGACAGGTTTGATCTGCCTGATGGCACAGATGGGAAGTTTTATTCCCGCGAGAGCAGCAACCCTTGGCGTCATTGATAAACTCTTTACGCGTGTCGGTGCTTCTGACAATATCTCGTCCGGTGAATCCACTTTTATGGTGGAGATGAATGAAACAGCGAGTATCCTCAATAATATTTCAGCCCGAAGCCTGATCCTGATGGATGAGATTGGAAGAGGTACAAGTACTTTCGATGGGATTAGTCTTGCGTGGAGTATTGCTGAATATCTGCATCATCATCTGCAGTATAATCCCAAGACATTATTTGCCACTCATTACCATGAATTGAATGAACTGGCTGATCGTTATGACAGAATTCACAATTATCATATTGCTACACAGGAAAGTGGCAATAAAGTTATTTTTTTACGTAAGTTGACACCTGGTGGAAGCGAACATAGTTTTGGTATTCATGTAGCCAGAATGGCCGGTATGCCTAAATCACTTTTGGAGCGGGCCAATGAAATCCTGCACGAGCTTGAATCTAAAAACCTAAGCCTTGAGGAAACAACTGATGGAAAGAAAAAAATTAAAGAACTCAGAGAACAAACTTCTTTCCAGCTTAGCATTTTTGATCAGACAGATATCAGGGCAAGGGAGCTCACCGATGAATTGAACAAAATGGATATTAACCAGATGACACCTATTGAGTGCATGCTGGCATTATCCAGATTGAAGAAGCTAGCAGATGAATAAATCAGTCTTGTACAAAAATTCTTTGCACCACTTGTCCGGCAGAAGTTTGAAATAATAACTGATAAACTCCGGTGGGTAAATTATCTAGTTCTATAACATCCGGTTTCGAATCTGATCTCACCAATTGGCCAATATTATTTAGCACAAGGACCGGAGAAATAATTGTGCCCTGTAATTCCGGTTTTAGAGTGACAAAGGAATTTGATGGATTTGGATAATAGAATGATTTCGACTCTTTGAGTCTGATATCAGTGACACCAGTTGTATTTCTTGAAAAAGTATAACTCGTTCCAGGGGCCATAGTACCATTGAGATGCGTCTCCACATAGGCATTTACTTGTGTAGGGTTTGAAGGATTTCCGGCGAGCAGTATGATTTCGCCCAGGTTAACGTCATTGATGAAATCTAAACTTTCGATAAGGCCTATGATGGGTCCACTCGCGCCATAATCAAATGATGGATGTGTGATTAAAGAAGGGCCATATATAAATTCAATATTTCCATCTTCCTCATAAAGTTTTAATTGAAAATTGATGAAGTCTGTAGATACTCCAAACTCACTCAGGTCTCCCACGAAACCAGCGTTTTTCCACTCTAACGTCAGGACTCTATGACCGGCATTACCATCAGTCTTATATGAAATAGGTGATAATGAAGTGCCAGTGATATATCCACGATCAATCATATCTGCACCGAACAAAATGATATTGGCAATATTGGCGGCAGTTGGATCATCAATCAATGTAATAAGACTGAAAGTTGCGGGCAAGTAAAGAGTTTGAATTGTCTCTCCATAATATTGAAAATCAAATCCAATAGGGATCGTCAGTTCTGGATCATCCCAAATATCGCTGACCAAAGGTGTTCCACCGATGAGATCGACATAAGGCTTGGTGCTCACAGAGAAGTGATAGGTCTGACTTTGGACATATTCATGCTTAAATAGAATGAATATCACAATGACCAGCAAATATTGTATTCTCATTTGCATAATTTTTTCCGTTTAAAGGATTTCCGATTCAAGTCAAACAGAAATAATAACAAAAGGTTATCCGCAATGTTAAAAATCAACTCTTATCCGGAAACATCGTCAGGCTGATCAGCTCCTGGTTGTTGAAATACTTTCTTGCAGCCCTAAGCAGTACGTCTTTATTGAGGTGCGAAATCCGCTCTTCCAGTTTTGCCTGCTGCACCTGCTGCGCCAGATCTGTACCATTCATCCAGCTATTGATGAAATTACCCATCCAGAATTGATTCTGCTGAAGATCCTTCACTCTGCCCTGGCGCTGTGTCTCTGTGATTTTTTCAATGTCCACAGGATCGATATCCATTTTCATATTCGAGATAACTTCTTTTGCTGCAGTTATCAGTTCATTCGTTCTGGGCGGATCTGCATTGAAGCTGATTTGGATGGAATATTGATTGACCGGATACTTTGACTGGCCACCTGAAACCGCAACGCCATATACGCCCCCTTTATCTTCCCTCAATTCTTCACGAAGTTTTATTCTCGCGATATCAATTAAAGATTGCAATACATAGGCTGAATCCGGATTAAATGTATCTGCACCATGAAAGATAATCTGCACAAGTGATTTTGGAGCCTCACCCCTGTTAAAGGTCGAATCAACAACTCCTGCCGGATAGCGATCACCGACATCCTTCCAGTTTTCTTTTCGGCCTCCCCCGGGCAATGCAGCCAGATATCTACTGGTCAAAAGCTGTAAAGAATCAATATCAAAATTGCCTACAAAAAAGAAATCCATGTCACTGACATCGGCAAAACGATCATGATAAATACTGATGATGTCATCCATATTTATTTTATCATAAGATTCTATCGGAGGAAATCCTCTGCGTGGATTATTACTTGAAGTGATACGGGCCAGTTTGTCAAAAAACCAATTCTGCGGATTAGCCAATAAATTCATGTATCGGCTTTTTTCCCGACTGACAAAAGAACTAAGAGCCACCGTATCCTTTCTGTAAACAGTCACGTACGAATAAATCAATTGCATCATGGTCTCTTTATCCGCCACAGAAGATGAGCCACTGAGTCCTTCATACCTTTCCTGAATAAAGGGTGTCACACCAACACGAAGACCTGATAGTTTTTTATCCAAGGCCGTAGCATCAAATGTGCCCAGGCCACTACTGTTGATGACAGCGGATGCACTCCGTGCAGATGGATACTTATTTAAATCATACAATGATGTACCACCGGGGCTATATGCCGACATCAGGATCTCATCATTTTTAAATGTAGTTGGTTTCGCAGTGACATGTACGCCATTTGCAAATTCCCAATGGTAGACATCGAGATTAGTGTCATGGGTAAAACTCAAAACTGGTTTTACAGGAAATGATCCAGCCAGCAAAGGGGCAGAAACATCAATATCCACATAGGCCGGTATTTGTTCCTGGCTGACATCTTTCAGCATCGTCACAAGAGTGGTTGAATCCGGCAATAATGTTTTGTCCTTATCTGGCCCGGTAACAATGATTACCCGGTTTTTATCTGTAATCCATTTTGATGCAAGTTGACCTATTTCAAAATTTGAAATGGAGGGCATTAGGGATTTATACATTTCAAGTGTTTGGGCTGCATCAGGCATCGGTGCATCTGTGAGGAAGTTAGCGATGAGTCTTCCGACGATACGACCTGATTCCTGTTTATCCTGTTCCAATACATTTTGTTCGGCCTGACGCATCAGTGATGCTTTTTCACGATCGAGTTCTGTATCCGTAAAGCCGTGCAGCAACACGCGTTGATTTTCCTCAAGCAACGTTTTAAATGCACGTTGGATATTTTTTGCTTCTGCAGATGCAAAGCTGTTGTATGTCGATAGTTCACCCACATCCTGTCCATATCCTGAATATCCAAATATAAAAGGTGGATTAGCCTGACGTGATATTTCTGTAAGACGTCTGCCTAACATCCGGTTATACAAATTGTAAACAAGACGATCACGATAATCAAGAATATTTTCTACCTGGTTAAACTTATGCTTATAAGCAATCTGGATTCCGCTGTTTGTGGCTTCCGGATCTGTGATGACTCTCGCAAATGTTTCATCGTGTGGCGGAAAGGTCTCTGGTTCTTTCGTGCGAATGACAGGAGGAGCCACCAGATCACCAAACTGTGTCTTAATCTGTGCTTCTACTTTATCGACATCAAAATCTCCTACCACGACAACAGCCATCAAATCAGGACGATACCAGTCTTTATAAAAACGACGAACTACATCATAAGAAGCATTTTTTACGATATCAGGATTGCCTATCGGTAATCTTTCAGCATAGCGTGATTTGTAATATTCAAACGGAAGTGACTTCTGAGACATTCGTTGGTCAGGACTTAATCCGCTTCGCCACTCAGAGATGACCACACCACGCTCTTTATCGATCTCCTTGTCATCGAATGTAACACTACCTGCCCAATCCCTGAGGATGAGCATGCCCTTATCAAACTGATCCTGTAAATCGGTTCTGACCTGTAACATGTAGACAGTCTCATCGAAACTTGTGTATGCATTAAGATCAGGCCCAAAACGTGTTCCGACAGATTCAAGGTAATTGACTAATTCATTTTTTGAAAAATGGGTAGTACCGTTAAAAGCCATATGCTCTGTAAAATGAGCGAGACCCTGTTGGTCAGGATCTTCCTGCATGGAGCCTGCTTTTACAGCGACTCTCAATTCAGCCCGATTTTCCGGTTTGCGATTGGCTTTGATATAATACGTCAGCCCATTCGCTAATTTGCCTATTCTGACAGAAGGGTCCTTTGGTATGGAGGACATTTTTTGTTCGACGGGTATGGGCTTCCCGATAGGTTCGCAGACAGTGGAATCTTTTGGTTGCGCGATCTTTGGGCTGCAAGCGGCAGTTATCCCTATAATAAACGAGAATAAAATGCGGTATTTGTACATGTGTCTATTTTTATAGCATTCAATATCGTAAAAAAAGGTCAAATTCGTCATACGAATTAAATGTTTTATCAGCGGGAGTAGCTCAGGGGTAGAGCATTAGCTTCCCAAGCTAAGGGTCGTGGGTTCGATTCCCATCTCCCGCTCTTTTTCGAGGTGAAGGCGAAGGAATGTGGTGCATTAAAGATAATAGGAAGATTTATTTTTGAGTTGAAAACACAATGGCATTTAAAGACTTCACCGAGTTACCTCTATGGTAAAACGCAGTTAGTCTGCTACTTGAAATCTACAGGGTAACAAAAGAGTTTCCGGCCGATGAAAAATTCGGGATGATTTCTGATATGAGAAGGGCTGCCAATACAGTTGCACATAATATTGCTGAAGGATTCGGACGATTCGAAAACAAAGACAAGTCTCGCTTTTATAAAATTTCCAGAGGTAGTTCCTACGAATTTATTAGTCAACTATTCGTATCTCACGCACTGCATTTTCTGAGTCAGGATGATAAAGAAAATCTAACATCTGGATACAAAGTCGTCATCAATGAGTTAGATCTGATTATCAAAGCTGTAGAATCCCGTTAAAAAAGAAAGCGGTTTCCTTTTTCCTTCGCCTCAGCCTCAGCCTTCGCCTTTTTTTCTTCGCCTTCGCCTCAGCTTTCGCCTTATTCTTGATCTTCCTTGTTTAGAAATGTTTTCATCATTGACAACACATATGGAAACTGTTCAGTAAAAATAAAGATTGCAAACAAGGGAATAATCCAAACCACCCGATATTGGAACCGTACATCCACCATGGAGATGCCGGCGCATATGAAAGCATTGGCGACTAATGCAATCATCAGAAAGCGAACAAGATTTAATTGTGTTGAATCATCAGGATCGTTTGATTTTCTGAACACAAAAAAGAAAAGCAGATAAAGAAAACTTCCATATACAAGGAAACGCTGCATGAGTTGCACCGGGCGACTATCCCATTTTCCGGAAAACTGAACTGAACGCCTGACAGCAGGAATAAATTCGGGTAGTTCATTCTCGATAATCTGATAATGATATCCTTCTTCACGTTCTGTAGTCATGATCAGGCCTTCGATGGTGAAAAACTGTACCACACCATTTTCAATAGTTTTAATGAAAAATTTCTTTGCATACTTAGGCTTCAGGAAAAAGTCATTTATCAGTCTGCCAAATTCTTCATCCTTTGCAGAAAATCCGGTTTTGCGAAGAGGACTGACCGGACTCCAGAGCAAATCATAAGGAATCTTGTCAATTGAATCACAAAGGCTGTAATGATGAACCGGACAGATTTCATATAAAAATGGCTTTAATAACCCCATCTGATTTATCCGGTTTGTAATAAATACGTTTTTCACTTTTGACCAGAAAAATTCACCGGAATATGTCCAGTTCAGAATTGGAATAATAAAATAACCGGTGAGCGTTAACACGGTGACTAATCCAAATCGTCGCCACTTTATTGGAAATACTTTTTTTCTGAAATAAAAAAACGCCTTTACCAAAAGGAAACCAACCATTGAAAAAATAAAAATGTATGCATTGGAATGATGACAAGCCACTGCAAACACAAATAACAAAATGCAGGTTATAGTATTTATTCTTGATAATGCGCCACCAAAGAGAAGAATGGCACCTATCAAAATCATGACCGCTGTGAGGAAATCGGGCATCAACATACCAGTCACCTCTCCAAGACCTGTCATCAGTGTCAATAGGAATATGCTCGCCAAAATCTTAAAAGAGGAAGTGTGATTCGAAAAAACGTTGAAGAATAAATGAATCGTCCACGAAACAATAACAGCCTGAATAAAAACAACCAACCATAGACTTTCTTTTAGACTTACAAATCGGATGAAAAGACCATAAAGCATCGGCCTGATATCCGAAACGACTCCACTGAAGCCGCAATGTAAATAGGTGCCGGTGTCTGTATAAAGGAATGGAAATGTATTGACAAAAGCAGGTGTGCAAAGTACAAGAGCTCCCAGCAAAATGGATAGGACCTTTCTAAATCGGGTTTGAGGATACTTTAGATATTCAGAAGGTTGTTCCATAGTTCCAAATGCTGATTATTCTTCTCCTCTCAGCTTCTTATCCTGATCGTTAGCCAGATCAACGATACGCTTCATGGACCGCGCAATGACAAAAAATACCATATAAGCCATCGTCAGCACGATCCATAGCCAACTGAATCCCCCTGCATCATCTATATGTTTTCCTGTCAGCAGATAACACCATGCATAGGTGAACACAAGCAATCCAATAAATAATGAAATAGATCTACTCCAATACGGCAGAATAAGATCAATACGGAAAGCAACTATTGTATTGAGAATGATAAAACAAAATATCATCGCCGTCCCAATGATCCATGTGCCCGAATTTACTTCCAGCAATTCATAGTGATGCGGCATGACTTTGTCAATCAAACTGAATATGATCATCATGACAACTATAAGTGCCGCCTGATTGAGCGGCTTTTGAAATAAGGCGATCAATCTTGATTCTTCTGTCATTTCAATTCTTTTACAAACACACCTGTAAGATCATAATCTGAAGCTCCTGTGATTTTGGCTACTACAAATTCTCCTGGCTTAAGCTTTCTTTCTGCTGATTCGATCCAAACTTCATTGTCAACTTCGGGTGAATCATATTCAGTACGCCCTACATATTGGCCTCCTTCCTTTCTGTCAATTAATATTTTCAATTCACGACCCACAAGGGATGAGTTGTGTGCTGATGAAATAGACATTTGTATGTCCATGATTTCTTCTGCTCTTTCTTTTTTGATTTGCGCCGGTACATCATCATTCAATACATATCCTCTTGTGCCTTCTTCATGCGAATATTCGAAAACCCCTACCCTGTCGAATTTTGTTTCTTCTATAAAACGACAAAGGGCGTCATGGTCTTCCTGCGTTTCTCCGGGGAAACCGACTAAAAATGTTGTCCTGATCCGAATTTCCGGATGCATGTCCCTGATTTTGGCAATCAATTCCTTCGTTTCATTACTTGTGATTTGTCTACGCATTGCTTTCAGTACGGGATCGCTGATATGTTGTAATGGCATGTCGAGATAGTTGCAGATCTGCGGGTGCCGTGCCATCGCTTCAATTATTTCTAATGGAAACTTGTGCGGATATGCATAGTGCAAACGGATCCATTCTATTCCGCTTACCTCGCATAATTGATCCAATAATTCAGGTAAGGCTCTTCTTTGATAAAGATCAAGTCCATAATACGTGAGCTCCTGTGCGATGAGAATTAATTCTTTTACACCCCGGTTAGCAAGGTGAGTTGCTTCTTTTACTAAACTCTCCATGGTGCGTGAGACATGTTGACCACGCATTAAAGGAATGGCACAAAAGGAGCAAGTGCGATTACAACCTTCCGATATTTTCAGATAAGCATAATGAGCAGGAGTAACAATGCTTCGTTCACCGAGTAGCTCATCTTTGTAAGTGGCCCCCATGGTTTTGAGCAAGGAAGGAAGCTCCATGGTTCCAAAATATGCATCTACCTCAGGGATCTCTTTTTCAAGATCATCTTTATACCGTTGAGACAAGCAACCCGTTACATAAAGCTTTTCAAGACGGCCTTCTCTTTTCTCACCGGCATACTCAAGGATGGTGTTGATGGATTCTTCTTTTGCGAGGTCAATGAAACCACAGGTATTGATGACAACTACAGGTGCGGAATTGGAGGTCTCATGCTGGACATGAAATTGATTAGCTTCGAGCTGCGATTTTAGAACTTCAGAATCGACTATATTTTTACTGCATCCAAGGGTGATGATTTTGACTTTTTTCGGATGAATGGATTTTGTACGCAAGGATATAAGTGCTGATGATCGATCACACAAAGATATTCCAAATTAGAGACCTCATGAACATGCTCAAAATGCTGAATACTAAGCACATAAAGCGAACCGTTAAGAAAAATATGACCAGATGGTTCACGCTCCTTCTGATATTCTGCCTGCCCTGTCTGTGTTCCAGCCAGGTAGGACTCAATGTAAAAGGGCTTTTTGGCCGATCCAAGACTCTCGATTCAGTCAATATTAGCCAGGATGGACTTCATGCCTCCATCGAATACAATTTCCGATTGAAGCAGAAAAGAATTGAATTCAGGCCCGGACTTGGTTACAGGTTTACCTTGGGTGGTGCTGAGCATGAAGCCAAGATCAGGTCAATTGACTTTGACATGAATACCGCGGTTTATCCATTTGACTTTCCGGGTGATTGTCATTGTCCTACATTTTCAAAAAGTGGTAAACTTTTCAAAAAAGGATTTTTTATCGAATTGAATCCAGGTGTTGGTCTGCAAAGTCTGACACGCCAGCGTGGCGATCCGGATCATCCACCAAAAGAACTTTCGACAGACAGTCATATTCAATGGAAAATAGGAGGATCAGTAGGCCTTGATATCGGATTGTCTGATGCATTTACCCTCACACCTCTTCTTTCGATGACCTACCTCACACCTTCGGAATGGGGTGGTCTAAAAAGAGATGGTACTGTCGGTAATCTAAAAGATTATTCTTACTACAGCGCCGGTATCCGGCTGACTAAAAATCATGATGACAAGCCTCGCAGGCGACATTGACGATAACATTCCCAGATCACAATTCCTGCAGTTGTCGCCACATTCAATGAGTGTTTGATTCCATCTTGTGGGATTTCGAGACTTGTAGTACACATAGAGAGTACTTCCGCATCAACGCCGCGCATTTCATTGCCAAAAATTAATGCCAGTGGTACATGCGCGATCATATCCATTTGTTCAAGATGAATTGATCGGTCAGTTTGCTCCACAGGCATCAGATGATATCCTTTGGTGGCGAGTATTTGTAATGCATCTTTAGTGGTTTCATGATAGAACCAGGTCACGGAAGATGTAGCGCCAAGTGCCGTTTTCAATATTTCTGTATGGGGTGGCTTCACTGTGATGCCGCAGAGATAGATCGCCTCTACAGAAAATGCATCACATGTCCTGAAGATGGCACCGACATTTAATCCTGATCTGATATTGTCCAGGACGACGACCACCGGCATTTTTTCAGAGGACTTGTATTCTTCCAGTGCAGGTCGTTGGAGCTCATCCATCGAAAGTTGTTTCATCGGATACGAAATAAGCGAATAAAACCAGACTCACGTATTTGAAGTTAGTGGCACTACTAATGGTGGCACTACTAATAGTGCCACTATTAGTAGTGCCACAAGGGCCTAACGCATTGACAATCAATATCCCCGTATACTTATTAACATATCCTGAACAGCACTTTAATAATTTAAGCTAAATGAACTTTCGAGGTCAGAGTTTTTTCATTACTTGTTGTCCTATGACCTACCGAATCATTGCTCCTGACCATGACACCTTCATCGCTGCGCTCGATATGCTCTATGCTGAGTACTTTTATTGTCACACATGATTCTGACCAAAAAAGATCTTATTCCTAATATACTTGCAGCTCTCATTTTATATGCTACGATCCTTGTCTATCAGGGATATCAATACGGGCAGGGAGATCAGACGCAAATACTACCCTGTCTTTGGGCTCAGGATCATCAGGGAGCTTTTGTTCAGGATCATTATGTTCAGCAATACTTATCAAGCGGAACAAACGAACGGACGATTTTTCATTTTCTGCTTAGACATCTTGGTTATGATCAGCCCTGGCTAGTCTGGATATGGCATGCTATTTCAGCGATTGCTCTAATCGTTGCCTGGATATCGATCGCATCTATCTTCATTAAAAATAAAGTTCTCGCATGGTTGAGTATCGGTATGATTCTCACACTTGGGTTTCATACATCAACCGGATCAAATGAACTTTACTACAATTTATTTATTCCCAGCCTGCCAGCAAAAGCACTGGCATCATGGGCATTTTATTGTTGGCTGAAAGAGAAATATTTGAGATGGTCTTTATTATTGATCCTTGCCGGATACCTGCAGCCATTGGTTGGGCTTCAGATTTTTATGCTTACAGGTTTAGTTTTGGTTTTAGATAAAATATTAAAAAGCAATAGCAAACTTATTCCATGGCGTTTTATCCTGGTTTACATTATGGCAAGTATCCCATGGTATTATGCCTTGGCAAAAAATAATGGAGGCCATACGGATGCTGTAGCTTTTATGAACATCATGGAATTCAGGTTGTCTCATCATTTTTTTGCCTCTTATTTTGGATGGTTCAATTTATTGTTGGGAGCGCTATTTGCCTTGATATGTATCCTGTTTTATAGCGGGAAGCTAAAGTGGATTTTTATCACTATTGTCATCGGATGTGTTGGTTATGAAGTCGGCGTTGAATTATGGAGATGGCCAATAATTTTATATACGCAATGGTGGAAGACAACCATCTGGATGGAAGCATTTGCTTTTGTAGCGGTATTTGCTCTGATTGAAAAAATCGATTTTCTCCATCATCTCAGCCGACGGATGAATCTCTTAATCCCACTTTTACTTTTGACTTTTGTCTGCATATACAGATTGTCCGGTCTCTTCGGTGCTAAACCTGATTATATGTTTCCCTGGACAACATTAAAAACTGAAGATGTTGAAATCAGTGAAATGGCAAAACAACTGACACCAGAAAATTCAGTATTCATTGTTCCCCCTGATTTAACTGCTTTCAGATGGTATTCCAAACGGAGTCTGTATGTGGATTATAAAGCAATGATTCATAATGAGACATTTCTGAAAGACTGGTATGAAAGAATTGGAAGCGTTTATGATTATGATCTTGAATCAAAAAAATCAGGTGTGGATTTTTCATTGCAGGCAGCCGAAATCCTTTCATCACCTTCGTCCGAAATGATTGCGAAATGGAAGAATTCCGGCATCACGCACCTCATTTCTTCAGCTGCTTCCATTCACGGCCTTGAGCTTATCTGGCAGAATCATGGTTTTAGTCTATTTAAGATCCCTTAAACTATAAGTTATTTCTTAGTGCCTTTCTGATCATTTATTTTAAAAAATGCTAAAACCAAAAACCTTGTTAGAGCGTATATAAGCAATATTTTAAGGAATACTCAGGCACATTTTCTATACATACCCTGGTTGGTTAGACTATTACTCTTATCCTTGTTGTTTCTCCTTCAGACCATATTTCACTCGGCATATAATATTATCATGGGCCGTGTCTTTGATGCTGCAGGAAGTGCTACATTCTACTTTTAATACATATTTCAACTGAGGATTTCGTAGAAAAAATTATTGAAATTTACTTAGGTGGGTATAAAATAATATCTGTCTAACTTTTCATTTTTTTGTCTAACAAATGAATTATATAATCTTATTCTTTAATTGTGTAATCGTCAGACATGGCAAGATTTCCATCTTTGTCCATATTCAAAAATTGATCTTTTAACTAAATGTTGGACTCAAATTGCCTGCATAAAGATCTCTCCGAAATTCTTTTAATAAAAATTCCAAATTTCTAAATCCAAGTCAATATTCCCTCTCGTATATAAATCCAAATATATAATCATACTCTATTTCAATTGATTTTTTAACCTATTACCTAACCAAATATGATGAGTACAAACAATTACCTTCATTTGATCAGCCGAAAGGCCAGCTTACTGAGTGGTATACTGCTTTTTCTGGCTTTTTCCCTTTCAGCGTCCAGCCATAGGGAAGCACCTTTAATCTCCAATGATCCATTGGCAGATAATACCGATCTCTATGCCTTCAGAAGTCCTGACAATCCGGATATGATCACGATCATAGCCAATTACATTCCTGCTGAGCTCCCTTACGGCGGTCCAAATTATTTTTCATTTGGCCAGAATATCAGGTATGAGATTCATATTGACAATGATGCAACCACGCCGGGTGATGATATCATCTACCGTTTTACATTTGACCGTGTCAATGAAGACCCGACTACTTTTTTCAACATCCGCTTAGGTGCTCAGAATTTGAAGACCACCTACACCATGGAGCGTAGCACCGATGGAGGTGTCAGTTTCAATGTAGTTATTACAAATGGTGTTGTTCCACCGAATAATATCGGACCTCGTTCGATTGAAGGTGGTGCTGGTTTATCTGCACCAGATTATCATTCATTGATGACCGCTGCCATTAAAAACACCCCACAAGGTGAGTCTGTATTTTGCGGTCCCGTTGATGATCCATTTTGGGTTGACCTGGGAGGCATTTTTGATCTTGGTGATTCACCACGTCAAAGCGGCAAAGTCAGAGATGGAATTGCTAAATATAATGTGCATACCATTGCTTTACAGATTCCCATCAGCCTTCTTCAAAAAGACGGTAAAAATGTAAGCCAGGCTGCAAACATTCTCGATGGTGATTTTGTGATTGGAGTTTGGGCATCTGCAAGTCGTAAAGCGATACGCACATTGCAGTCAAATGGTAGTGATCCCGATGATAGCGGAGCTTGGGTACAGGTTTCAAGACTTGGCATGCCTTTGACTAATGAGGCAGTGATTCCAGTCGGCTATAAGGATCAGTGGAATTTCCAAACACCATATCAGGATCTGGGCAATCTTGCTACATATGGCAATTTCTTTTACAATCCTGAATTAGCACTTTATATGGATGACAGCCAATTTGGTGGTGCAGTTCCTGCATTCCGTGGTCTTCGTATACAATCTGCTTCACTAGGTTCTTATGATTTCAGAAATGGTCATGATGGTTTATATGATTTGAAAGGCAATCCTGCATTAGCGGGCACAGCATTAGATGATGCGATTTTTGGAACATTATTACTTCCTAAAGCAGGTTCACCAAGATCAGTTGACTTATGGCCTATATTCCATACCGGTGTTCCTAATTTGATTCCTTATCAATTAGCTTCTGGTAAAAATGGAAATCCGTTAGCAGCAGGTAAGCCTTTTATAAATAATTTCCTTCCAAACGGAGGAGATATGTTGCGATTAAATATGGCTGTCCCTGCAACACCTAGAAATGATCCTAACTTCAATAGTCTCGGATTAGTTTATGCTGCAGTTCTTGGCTTAACAGATCCTACTTATGCAGGCAATACTGCCGTACAGTTTATCCCGAATATGGATGGATTTCCAAATGGTCGTCGTCTGGAAGATGATGTGACGAGAATTGAATTGCAGGCTGTTGGCGGTGTTGTACTTGCTGCTATCGGACTCTGGTATGATGATTATGCTCCCGGAAGTTCTGCATCACCAGTGACAAATCTTCTGGTCAATGTACTTCAATATTCAACCGGTGTTGAAGCAAATGATGCTGCATTCACATCTTCATTTCCTTACCTGGCTGAGCCATGGAGAGGTACGGAGACACATGCACCAACTGAATAATATTAATCACTCTATCTAATAACTATTGAAATAACAATCATGAAAAATAAATACTTTTTCCTCATACTTCTTTTCCTTGGATTGATGCAGAATATCATGGCATCAAGTCATCGCGAGGCACCCCTGATCTCCAATGATCCATTGGCAGACAATACGGACCTCTACGCATTTGTAAGTCCTGATGATCCTGGCACCGTGACGATCATAGCATCTTATGTGCCAATGCAATTACCTCATGGTGGTCCGAATTATTATGGATTCGGTGAAAACATCAGGTATGAAATTCACATTGACAATAATATTGCCACACCTGGTGATGATATCATTTACAGATTTACATTTCATAAAGTAAATGAAGATCCTACTACATTTTTCTATATCCGTCTAGGTGCACAAAATCATAAGACAACCTATACGCTTGAGAAAAGCAAAGATGGTGGCGTGACTTATGAAACTGTGATCAGTGATGGAATTGTTCCTCCGAATAATATTGGCCCACGTTCTATTGAAGGTGGTGCAGGACTCAATACGACTTATGCTCAACTGATGACGGATGCGATCACTTCAACAGCTGCAGGCGAAAGAGTTTTTTGCGGCCCTACGGATGATCCTTTCTTTGTTGATCTGGGTGGTGTATTTGATCTCGGCGATATGCCACGGCAGGATGGTATGGAGTATGATGGTGTGGCTTGTCTAAATGTTTCAACAATTGCTCTAAAAATTCCAATCAGCTTATTGCAGAAAAACGGAAAGAATGAACTTCAGGCTACAAGCATCCTTGATCCTGATTTTGTAATTGGAGTATGGGCTTCGGCTTCGCGTCAGACGATCAGGACACTCAATATCGCGGGTAGCGAATCCTACAGTGGTGATTGGGTACAGGTTTCACGACTTGGTATGCCGTTGACTAATGAAGCTGTGATTCCAATCGGCTATAAGGATAGATGGAATGCACTGACCCCATATCAGGATTTAGGCCATCTTAATGAATACGGTAATTTCTTTTACAATCCTGAATTGGCTTTGTATATGGATGACAGCCAGTATGGTGGTGCTGTTCCTGCTTTTGCTCCACTTCGTATTCAGGGCAATTCATTAGGAGCTTTCAATTTCCGTAACGGGGGAAATGGCTTGTATGATTTGAAAGGTACAACTGCTGTTACAGGTACTGCATTGGATGATGCTATATTCGGCACATTATTGTTACCTGCTCCGGGTTCTCCAAGGTCGGTTGACTTATGGCCTATTTTCCATACAGGTGTTCCTAATTTAATTCCTTATCAATTAGCTACAGGTAAAAATGGAAATCCATTAGCAGCCGGTAAGCCATTCATCAATAACTTCCTTCCAAACGGAGGCGACATGTTACGATTAAATATGGCTGTTCCTGCTACTCCACGTGATGATCCTAATTTCAGTTCTCTAGGTCTTGTTTGGGCCGCAGTTTTGGGTTTGACAGATCCTAATTATACGGCTACAACAGATGTGCAATTCATTCCGAATATGGATGGTTTTCCAAATGGACGTCGTCTTGAAGATGATGTGACACGTATTGAATTGCAGGCTGTGGGTGGTGTTGTACTTGCTGCGATTGGACTTTGGTATGATGATTATATTCCTGGTAATTCACCTGTGACTCCTCAGCTTGTGAGTGTTCTTTCATACGATACAAAGATCAGCGAGAATGATGTGCCTTATCAGATACAGTTTCCATATGTTGCTGCTCCTCATTCCGGTACAAGCTTCTGTTCAGGAGAGCCAAATGATTACACGCAACCTGCGATTTTATCTCCATCTACCACAGGTGTGGTTGGTTTGAGTTCACCTGATGTATTTGCTGTGAGCCAACCAAATCCATTTATGGAATCAACTTTGATTAAATATCATCTCCGTTCATCCGGTAAAGTTGAAGTAACCATTTATGATCAGAAAGGACAAAGAGTTGAGATGATCGTAAATGAATCACAAGTAGAGGGTGATTATGAAGTGACATGGAATGCGAATAAATATCCTTCAGGACAATATTTCGCGACCATTAAACTTGGTAACACCGGTGTGTTTACACTTAAACTAAATAAATCAAATTAAAAATTGAATTCTCCAAATCCCATATAAACCCCAAGTTGAAGTTCAAACAAATATCGTGCTTGAGTTTGTTTTGAATGTGAATGGGCATACGAAGGAGAACGTGTGCCCTTTTTTTTAAAATAAAATAGGGTCGTTGTTGTAAACAACGACCCTATTTTATTTCAATTCGTTTTTTTATTTATGCATATCTGGTATCACCACAACTTCATCAGCTGTTACAACATCTTCTGCAGATTTCACTAATTGGATATCGCAACTGATCGATACTTCATCACTTACCAGGACACCGCCTGTTTCGAGGGCAGCATTCCAGTTGAGATTCCAGTCTTTTCGGTTGATTTTTCCATTGATGGTTATTCCTGCTTTCACTGTGCCCCATGGATCACGCATCACACCGCCGAATTCAACATCAAGCTTGATTCGTTTTGTGATTCCTTTAATGGTAAGGTCTCCATATAACTCATAGCTTCCATCATTATCAACCTGTTCATAGGTGTTGCCTGTAAAATTAATTTGCTTGAAGTTTTCAACATTAAGGAAATCAGGGCTTTTGATATGCTTGTCCCGATCAGGGCTACCTGTATCGACAGAAGCAGAATTCATCCAGAAATCCACTTCTGATGTCATAAAGTCATCGCCTGTGGTATAGATACTAGCTTCATATTCTTTGAAAAATCCTTTCACATTGGTGATCATCAGGTGCCTGACCTTGAATCCAATTTCGGAGTGAATGGGATCGATGTTCCATTTGGTTTTATTCGACATAAAAAAGGAATTAGATTTTTATTGAAAAAAGACTGTTTTCGAAGGGGAAACAATGGATGGAAAAAAAGGTTGAAAAAGGCGTAAAAAAATCTAGAAAAGTCAAAAATCCGAATGTTTTCTTTCAAACTACTAACAGCTTTTCTTTCAAACTATCGAGAAAAAGAATTATTGAATGCTAAATGAATACAACCCATCAGGTGCCGTCCTGGGCATTGTTTCGCTTCGACCTGATTTATCTTTAGCAGATACAAAATATTCAATGGTTGTCCCTGATTTTACACCAAGTATTGAAGCTTTGTAGAGATCAGGAGTAGTAGCTGGTGCAAGTACTATTTCACTCCATTCCATTGTACCTTTTACTCTCCACGAAAGTTTCAGGCTTTCAGGGATAAGAGACATTTTACTGTAGGCTTTAATGATTGTATAGACAGGAAATTCTTTCGCTGACAATACAGTATTCGGAATTCGATCAACACTCATATACAACATTTGAGGATCCCACATCGCACGTGTACGACAATGAAGTGCATCTCCGTCATTCCAACCTCTGTTACCATAATGATGTCTTGCTTCGTCCGAAACTGTTGGTTCTTTGTTAATCTGAAAGTCGAATCCCTTTACTTTGTATCCGGGCATCGCCGCTCGCCACTCAGATAAAGCCACTGAATCCTGTTTTATATTAAACAATGGGACATAAATGGTCTTGTTCAAAATCAGTGAATTGGAATAAGCCGCGAGATCATTTTCATGGTAGGTATCTGTATCCAGTCGCAGGATCTGATATGGACGACCATACGCATTTTTCAATTTCGACAATTCATTATTGACGATATTTTCATAGACTGTATACAAAGGGTGGCCTATCGGAGGGCGCATGACCAGCAGACGTTCTTCATCGAGCATCTTCATAAAACAATCAATATGTTGAATGCCTTCCGGTTCAAAATTGGAAATCAGATTGTAATGGTCGATGCCCAACATCAATTTAGTATCCGCAAGAAACTTTTCCTCTGGTTCGCCTCCATATAGATTTTCATTCGCGATGATACAGGTTGAAAAGGCTGTGCCCAGTCCATCCGTAATCACATTTCCTCCTGTGAATGCGAATGGAAGTTCCACCATGTCCAGATCAGTTGACAGCCCTATGAA
>JBDUAU010000685.1:0-18092 GCA_040004485.1 Saprospiraceae bacterium | reverse complement strand
ATATATTGTTATTGCCATCCAGGTCGATGGCACTTCCCTCCTCAGTGCCGTTTCCTCCCATTTGTCCTGCCCACATATAATTGCCTGAGGAATTGAGTTTCCAAACAAAGATTTCAGACGTGCCCGGGCTTCCTGGTGCTTTCAAATTCCTGGTGACCGTACCCGGATCAAAATCAACCGTTCCGGTAAAGAATCCAGTGGTATAGACATTTCCGCTGGCATCAATGGCAGCATCATTTACATTGCAATAAGCTCCGGTCAACTGCCTGGCCCATACAAAGTTTCCTGAGCTATTCCATTTAAATACAAAACCATTGGATCCGCCGACCGCGGCTAACGTATACGTTCCTGGCCCCGGGTCAGCATCTGCTGAACCATTAAGACGACCTGTTACGTAAAGATTGTCACTACCATCCACGCTGATAGAACTGGGGTAGATATCGGTGCTCCGTACTCCACATTGACCACCACCCCCACCATTGGAACTAAATAATCCAGCCCATACAAATGTGCCATCGGCATTCAGTTTGAGCACAAAATCTGATGCGCCGAATGAACTATCCAAAAAATAGGTTCCCGGTCCCGGATCCATATCAACAGGCTCTCCTGAAAGAGTTGCATACGCCCCGAGAATGTGAACTGATTCATTTGAACCTAAGGCAATGGCATAAACTTTATCATATCCATTTCCACCGACTTGTTCCGCCCAAACGAAATCCCCTGAAGGATTCAATTTCAAAATAAAAATGTCCTTATGCGGATTACAAAATTCGGAGGACGGAAGGGTGATCAGATTGAAGATGCCCGATCCGGGGTCAAAATCAACAGTGCCACTGAATCTCCCGGTGAGATATACGCTCCCGGATGCACCCACAGCGATCGAAAAGAGCTCGTCCCCATAAACAGAAGAGTTAAGACCGTTAATCTGCCTGGCCCAAACCAAACTACCAGATGAATTTACTTCCGTAACAAACATGTCGAGCCCTCCGACAGAGGTAAGAATAAGAGTACCCGGACCCGGATCGGCATCCATTGTGCCCTCAAACCGGCCGGCGGTATAGACATTGCCACTGGCATCTGTGGCCATGGTATTCACTACATTTTCAAGAGTGCCTCCCAGCTGATCAACCCAGGTTAGGGTTTGGGATTGCATACAAAACGATGCGAGAGCTAATAGAAGCGTAAGTGTTGTTTTCATTTTGATTGGGTTTTTATTCATATTAGGTTAGAATCGAAAAGCAAAAGGAGTTCTTCAAAAAATGGGGTTAATGGGTTATACGGCACTAAACCTATTTCAATACTAAAAGGCCAACAATATGAACTTGACAGCTGCGAAGAGTTACTTGATAAATGAGGGGATCAGGAGATAAGTGTCCTGGCTTTTTCATTTTGGGTTAGCTTTTCAGAATGAGATAGTCATGATTTCGTTTTTATTGAATCAGCATATTGGTGTGAAACATGCGATACAAAGTTCCCATAGGGATGGGACCGGTGCAATCACCTGCTTGTTGGAATTGCAGCCGAAATAAGCGGAATGGATGTCCCCCGTACAGGGGAGGAAAGGGTTAAACCGGATAGGAGAAGACCACGTGAGTTCCCTGATCAGAGGAAGAAAGACTAAAAATTCCACCGATTTCTTCCATCCTTTTTTTCATGGAAGCCATGCCCAATCCAGAAGAGAGTTGTTCAGGATTAAAACCCTTCCCATCATCCAGTATATCTATGATGAGATGACGGCTGCTGTCGACGTTCATATGAATGAGGACCTTCGTGGCCTGGGCATGTTTGACAATATTATGCAAAGCTTCTTTGTATGTGAGATAGATTGCTCGCCGATGAGCTCCGGGAATGGGCGTATGAATCTGCTCTTCCATGAGCTCAATGTTACAGGTGATGCCTGAGTTTTCCATGTACTCAAGTGAATATTGATGCAGACGTGTCACCAGATTATCAATCGTATCATTTTTGGAATTGATTGTCCAGATCGTTTCGCGTATTTGCCTGGTCAGGCGATTGGTGTTACCGACCAATTCCTCCATCTGGCTTTGCAATCCGGGCTCCTTCAACTGACTTGAAATGATTTTCGCACGCAAGCTGAGTGCGGAAAGTCCGGAGCCTAAATCATCATGCATGTCATTGGCGATTCGAAGACGTTCGGATTCAATAGCCAGCTGGTTTTCATAGGCGAGTCTTTGTAATTCCTGTTTCCTTTTTTCAAAAAAACGAACGATCAGGAAAAACAGTAGGCCTGCCAGTACCAAGGCAATGCTGATAAACCACCACTGCTGATAAAAGGGGGCAATGATTCGAATATCAAGGGATCTGATAGGAGAATAGGAGTCAGGTGAGCCATTTCCGGAACGTGCTTCAAATCTGTAATCCCCGGGTCGGAGATTAGCATATCGCGCGAATCCGCCATGATCACTTACGATCCAATCCACATCTATCCCTTTCATCCGGTATTCATAGGTGGCGTGATCCGGACCTTCATAATCAAAGGCCGTAAATTCAAAGCTTAAAGTCCGATTTGAAAAAGGTAATTTGATGTACTTCAACTCTGCAACATTGGTTGCACCGGTTTGGGCACAGGTTAAAAGCCTGGTTTCTGAATCGTTGATCAAAATTTTTGAAATATAGAGATTCGAAATCGGAGAGGTATGGCTTTCCTTCGAAGGGTCAAACACAATAATTCCATCGAGACTTCCAAACCAAATTTCACCATTAGTCCGTCGCAGAAATGAATTAGGATTAAAAGCCATCGGGCCTGCGCCATTATTCAAATCATACCATTCATAGGTTAGCTTTTTCAAATCAAGATTATAAATTCCGTGGTTTGTACTAAGCCAAACATAACGATCATCGACGGGGACAATTCCATAAACGATAATGCTATGGAGAAAATCCAACCATTCCGGCTTCATCATACTTTCGGAGGCAGTAGAATAAGAATATATTCCATCATTCGTTCCTATCCATATTTCCTTTCCGCTCTGAAGGGATGTCATACATAAGGCGTTTACTGATAAAGGAATAGACTGTATCAGGGCAAAATCTTTCTCTGGATCATATATATCCAGGGTAGTCATGTTAGCTGTTCCAAAAATCATTTGATCGGAGTGCTGATATAGTAAAGTGTAGTGTAGTGAAAGATCTACACTTTCAATCCGTTTTAAAATAAACTGTCTCAAATCATGTTCAATACATCGATAAAGTCCCCCTTGATCAGGAGCCAGCAGGATCTCTCCAATATTTGTCTCGCATAGGTCTGCAACAGAAAAGATGCTATCACTTACTAATCGCTTGACGCTATTGTCAGGATATCGTATGCAGGGACCCGATGCGGTCAAGGTCCAGATCCTTCCCTTACAATCTAAATAGGATTTTTTAGTATTGTCAGCGATCCACTCTTTGGTTATATCCCTGTTATAGTTCTCAATGATCTGACTGGCATCCTTCATACGTACCGCGCCATGTCGGAAAGAACTCCCCCAGACAGTTCCATCTCCAATCTCTATCAGACTGTTGAGGTAAATACCCGAAGTCAGCAAAGAAGTACTGATGGTATGTTTATAATACCTGAAAAACAAGGTCTCCGCATGAAAATACGCAACTCCTTTCCCTAAAACCGAAACCCAAACTCCTCCTTCATTATCCATGTATATGACCTGTAAGGGATCCCGCACTGGTACATCGTTGAAATTAAACTGATAATGATTGATAAATATCTTCTTGCGGATATGAAATGTAAATACACCTTTTCCGTAACTGGCAATAATGAGAAGGGAATCATTTAACCGCTTTACATGATTGAAATACACGAATTCCTTTTCGGGAAACGGGGAATAAACGGTAGTATCTTTTGTTTCCGGATTCATATGAATCAACCCGGTATGTGAGGCTATCCAGAGGGAGGAATTGCTTTCAGTATAAATATTTCTGACCACAAACGGATAAGCATCCACTCTGGTAAAATAGCTGCGGGACCGAATTGAATCATGACCCTCAAAATCTATAATATCAAACCCCGGCAAGCTTCGCTCAGTATTAAAAGTGTAGGCACGTGATATTTCTCCTTTTGGGTTGAGTGTAATCTGCAATCGGCTTACTCCGGACCTCACTCGGGCTTTAGATGCAAATTGATGTGTATGAATATCAAATGTTACGAGCAGAGTATCATACAATAACCACAACTGACCCAGGCTATCTAATCCACCTGAAAAATAACCGCCTTCCGTGTTATCCGGATTCGTATAAGATTGAAAAATATCTTTCTTGCGGATATAGCAGTTTACTGCATCGTAAGTAGTAAACCAGATATTTTTTTCTACATCCTCAAAAAAATAGCCATTCACCATCAGGCCTTTCAGACTTGTACTATCCCGGCTATCCGGAAGATATGTTTTTACATGTTTTCCATCATACCGGTTGAGGCCTTGTATGGAACTGATCCAAACAAATCCTTCTGAGTCTTTATAAATGAAGCGATTGTCTGTTTCAGTCAGGCCGTCTGATCTGGAGATAAGGGTTACCGGAAGACTGATTGGAACTTGAGCTGTAAGATTCCAAAACAAAGTGGATATGAATAAGAGCCCGGTTATTTTTACATTGGGGATCAACGCCTTGAATTATGTTAGTCCGTTCATCGTGTGTATGCTGCAAATGAAATCAATTTTCCTCCCCCACAATGTGGAGGACAAGGAAGTGCGGCTCGTCCGACATACACGCCATCATCTGAGCGTAAAATGACAACAGGATGTTGTGTATGTGAACAAGAGTCAATGCTGCATCTAACCGCTTTCAATTTCAAGGGTAATGTTTTAAAACTAGACAATGTATCCAAATCATTTTTATCATATTTGGATTCAATAGCAACTCCGTCGCTGATAAACTCAAGATCTTTACATGAAACTAACATCATTCAAGTTTTTAAATGTTAATGAATAAATCATCTTTCGGGCGTATAATACCGATATTGAATTCGATGATTCAAAATTATTTCTAAATCACAAATCAAAATTATCAATCCATCACTGATGGCAAACCCCCCGTTTGTACCATTTTATAATTTCAACAGCTTAATATAGCAAGATTCCTTCTAATTTTGATTTCCATGAAGGCTAATACTGCAATTCCCATCAAAGTTTCCATTGTCGAAGACTCCATCGATCTCTGCCGGACACTGGAGATGATGATCAATGCCACCAATGGAATGTCATGCCTCTCGACCCACTTCGATGGAGAAAGTGCTTTGGTTAGGATCCCTTCAAATCCTCCCGATATCCTTCTCATTGATCTCGGCCTTCCTAAAATATCCGGCATTGAAGTCATCCAAAAGTTGAAACGAGACCTACCCGGCTTGGCTTTCCTTGTCCTCACTATTCGTGAAAATGATGAAGATGTATTCAATGCTCTAAAAGCAGGTGCAAGTGGATATCTCCTCAAAACAGACTCCCCATCCAAGATTATAGAAAGCATTCGTGAACTCTATGACGGTGGGGCACCGATGACCACCAATATCGCCCGCAAAGTAGTCAGCTTCTTCTTTGGCAATACACCCAAGGAAAGTCCCTATGATCATCTCCTCACCACCAGAGAAAAAGAAATCCTTGAATTGCTTTCAGGCGGAAAATTTTATAAGGAAATCGCCTTTGAACTCCACATCTCTATCGAAACCGTTAAGAGCCACTGTCATAATATCTATGAAAAACTCCATGTCTCCACGCGCACCGAGGCATTGAATAAATATTACGTCCGATAGGAAAACCCACTCACGCCGCTACGCGGCTATAAGGAGAAATTTTCGCAATTATTTTGCTACCAACATTAAGCTGCTACGCGGCAAATGATCACCAATCCCCGCTCACTTTCTCACTCTCTCACCTTCTCACATTCTTCAGCACTTATTCCCTCCATCTCCCACTTCTGTCCTACTACCTGCAGTTATTAAATCCTGGCGATAAATAGGTGCCGAGCCATTAATTTTCTATCTTAATGGGGATTACCACTGACACCGGTATTCATTTTCATCAACGATCATGTCGGCTTGTTGAAAAGTCCATGCTTTCGAAGACACCAGACCTCTCCTTGAGGTTGATTTTGGACAATACGTTTTATTCATCATCAATATTCTCCTCGATGAAAAGCCATCTTTCCCTTCTCCTCTTCCTATCGCTGTTTTTATATTCGCCAACAGGTCTACATGCACAAAATCCACAGCAGATAATCGACTCTTTACTTGTCGTTTTGAAAGTGACCAAAGCGGATACCAGTAAAGTGAATATTTTAGTCGATCTCAGCAGACAATATTTAAGTAAGAACGATCTCGAAAACGCAAAACAATATGCTGAACGTGCCCGTGACCTGGCTAATGAAATTAATTTTCCGGCAGGTGATGCCAACGCCTATAATATCCTGGGAAACATTGATTCCAATTTGGGTGATTACCCGGCTGCATTAAAGCATTATGACAGCGCCATGAAGATCCGGGAAAAGATGGGGTTTAAGTCCGGCATGGCGAAGCTGTATATTAACATGGCCCTGGTGTACGTCAAACAAAAAAACATTGCGGAAGCATTGAAATGCCATGAATTCTCCGTCAATATCTGCAAAGAAATACGGGATACAGCGGTACTGATCAACAATTACATGAATATCGGATATATCCATCTTACACAAGGACATTACACAGAAGGATTGAATGCTTTTCAGGACCTGTTAAAACTCCACGAAGACAGGAACGACAAGAAAGGCATGGCCTATTGCTATAATGTCATGGGTATCCTTTATACCAATCAGGGAAATAATGAAGCGGCAATTCAAAATCATCTTACTTCCTTACAACTGAGTGAATCCATTCAGGATAAAAAATCAATGGCGACTTCCCTTAATAATATCGGCAATATTTATACCAATACCGGGAAATACACAGAAGCATCTTCAAATTACTCATCGGCCTTAAAAGTATTTCAGGAATTTGGTGATAAAAATAACATGGCTTCCATCTGTAATAATTTAGGGGCCGTGCAAGAAATGATGGACAATTATGAAGAAGCTTTAAAATTTCATAGCACCTCACTTAACCTGCGAAAAGAAATCAGCGATCGAAATGGGATCGGCTCATCCTATACCAACATAGCCAATGTTTATTTAAAACAGGGAAAATATCAGGAAGCACTTGACTTTTACCAAAAAGCCTTAGAGATCAAATTAGACATTGGCTCCAAGCGGGATATAGCCGGGGCTTATATGAATATAGGTCTTGTGTTCAATAAACTGGATAACTATGAGGAGGCATTACATTATTATAACCAAGGGAAAGCTTTGTATGAAGAAATACGGGATCCGGCCGGGATGGCAAATACCTATCTTAATATGGGGACGACTGAAATGAATTTAGGGGATTATCAGAAAGCGCAGAATCATTTTGCTCAGGCCCTTAAAATCTATGATGATATCGGAAGCAAAAGTGGCCTTTATAATGCATACGGAAGTCTCAGTACAATCTATTCAAACCAGGGAAATTATGTAGAGGCTTTGAAAAATAGCTTAAGCGCTTTGAAGATCAGCGAAGAAATTGGCGAAAAAGCTGGCATTTTCTCAGCCTATAATACGATCGGCAACATCTATTTTGATCAGAATAATTTTGAAGAAGCCTTAAAACAATATGAGACCGCCTTTCAAATAACAAAGGAAATGGGTAATAAACCGAGGTTGGCCAAAGTATACAGGCTCATGGGGACTATTTATGAAAAGCAAGGTAATTATGAATTAGCCTTGCAGCAATATGTAGCCTCATTAGACATCAATAAAGAAACAGGTGATAAAAATGAAATCGCGACAAACCTGCTTAATATCGGAAACCTGCATTCAGATCAAGGAAATTTTATGGAAGCGCTTTCCAATTATACCGAAGGATTGAAAATAAGTGAAGCGACCGGCAATAAAATCAATATTACTTCAGCCTTATCCAGTATGGGATTGATCCATTTAAGCCTGGGACAAACAGCTAATGGACTACAAGCTGAAGCGAATTATGATACGGCGATCCAGTACATAGAAAGATCGCTTGTATTGAATCGGGAAATGAACGATAGGGTGCGCATCATGAATAACTACAGCAATTTAGCTAGTGTTTACAGGGAACGAAAGGATTTTAAAAGTGCATTGGATTATCAGAATCGATATGTAGCCTTAAAGGATTCCCTCTTTAACAACGAAACCACCCGCAAACTCGAACAACTCCGAACGCAATATGAGGTTGAAAAGGCAGTAATGGCAGAAAAGGCAGAAAAGGAATTAGAGATGGCGGAAAATAATGCGCAACACCAATTGGTACTGACGCAAGAGCAGGCTAAAAAAGAAAAAGCCATTGCCATCGAAAGAGTGAAATATGATTTTGCCCTGGCGGCAGAAAAAACATTACAGCAACAAACTTTAGCGGATCAAAAATTTCAAAGTGAAAAATCACTCGAAGAAGAAAATACACGGCATCAACTCGCCATGACCGATGAAAAATCCAAACAGGAGAAAGCAAAAGCGGAGAGAATACGAAGAAACGAAATCCTGCTGACTGGTTTCGGCATGTTGGGCATGCTGACCTTGTTTGTCTTCCTATGGATGCGTCAACGAAATCTCAAGCGAAGAGCCATCGAAAAAGCGGAAACCGTGCACCAAATGGCCGAATTGGAATTGCAAAGTCTGCGTGCCCAACTCAATCCTCACTTCATGTTCAATTCGCTCAATGCCATACAGGAATTAATTTTGAAAGAAGATAATGACCGGAGCCACACTTATCTCGCCCGCTTTGCCAAACTTCTACGCATGCTGTTAGAAAATGCCAACAACCCATTTATCCCTCTCGCCCGCGAACTGGAATTCCTTGAATTGTATTTGTCTTTAGAAAAATTACGCATTCCGGATTTGAAGTACAACATTGAAGTTGCGCCTACAATCAACACTGAAAATGTGAAGATTCCCAACATGATCCTGCAACCTTATATTGAAAATGCAATCTGGCATGGACTCTCGCATAAGCAAGATGGAAACCGAAATATTCAGCTCCGCGTACTTCCTACGGCTGAAGGCGTGAAATATGAAATAGAAGATAATGGCGTAGGCCGTGAAAAAGCCGCAGCATTAAAAAGCGCTTATCGCAAAGGGCACACCTCAAAAGGCATGGAATTACTGACCAAACGATTTAAACTATTGAATGAAGAGTACAAATCGGATATCCGTACTCAAATCACGGACTTGATACAAAATAGAGTTGCCACCGGCACTATGGTGAGTATTGATGTACCGAGTATACTGGCCAAAGAGATAAAATTGATGGCATCATGAAACGCTGGCTTAATTCCCTTTCGGAGTACTCAACATCAGTGACCGATCATTGACAAAATCATAAAGGGTCAATCCACGGATATCAAACAGCGCCATCCAGAAATCACGGATGGATTGCAGATATCCAATTCGTGCACCCTCCTGATCTGCAAGTGCAAGATTTAAATCTGTGATACCTATTTTTCCAATAAGATATCGCTGATAGGTAATATCATACCGTTTACGGGCCGCATCAAAATAACGTTGTGCAACTTCAGCATTGCGACGGATCAGGTCAAATTGATGAGCGCGCAGCGTCACCACATGTCTGAAATTCTCTCTTTCCTGCTCAACTTGTTTTTGTTCCAATTCCAGATTTGATTGCGCAACTGCTCTACGGGCTTTAGATTTACCCCAATCTGCTATCGGAACTGTAAGACCAATCGTGAAGACCTCCTGGTCAAGAAGATCTGTATATACTCTGTCTATTTTTGCACCGGTTTGGGTAAGACCAAATTGTCCACCAACGCTTGCGGAAACACCTGTCTCTCCTTGTGACCGTGCTATTTCGCGCCTTGCTTCTTCAAGTCGACGATCAAAACCCACAACCGTACTTCTATTTTGCATAGCAAATTCAAGAGCAAGCTTTTCATCTACAGCAACAGTTGGAATTTCATAGGGAGGCACAAGATCAAATTGTACATCGCCCTGCAGATCGAGAAAATCACGAAGCTGTTCAGTGTTCGTCTGCATATTTAGTTGTGCCTCTGCTTGCCTGGTTTCCGCCTGCATTGCATTAAGTTGAACCTGCAGCAAATCCGTTTCGGCTATTTTTCCAACTTCATATCTTCCATTGGAAAGGGTGAGAAGTGTATCCGCATTCGCTTTATCCTGTAATGCAGCATGAGCATCAAGCTGACTGATCAACAGATCAAAGAATAAGCTCGCTGCCTTATTGGCAACAGCTTCCATTTGTTCTGAATATTGCTTTTCACTTTCCTTGTATATGATCGGTTCTATTTTCTTACGCCACTTCATGGCATTATATTGAAAGAGGGGTTGATTGAATTCAAGGCTCAGGGGATTCGACAGATAAGATGTAGCTGATGGTTCCTGGCTATTGGCAAACTGATCGAGTCTTCTCAGTCCACTGCCGAAAAACAATGTGCCTCCGGTCGGAGCGAAGTCTTGTTGAAGCGCCAGATTTAATTGATTTTCCATATAGGATCTTCGCAAATAAATAAGGCTGCCATTTGGCTGGATAATAGGCTCTATTGATCTGTTGAATAATGGAAGTGTATTGGCGTTCAGAACTATCTGTGGTTTGAAGTCTGCAAGGTAGGATTGATACGTCCAGTAGCTGTGCTTCCATCTGGTAGAGGCCAACAATGCATCCGGAGCGTCACTCTGAGCTAACGCAACGACTTCGTCAAGTGTCAGCCGGTACACATTTTGGGCAGATGCCAAATGTCCAAAACAAACAAACAAAAGGATTTTAATTATCCGGCTCACTTTAAAATGTGTTCTAAACATATAATTACTTTTTCTTAATCTTAGGTATTACTTCAAACTATTAAATTGATCCCTTTAAATTTCACTAGATCACTAGATCATGCTTCGACCTTCACTCGCTCATCCATATGCTACAGCTCAGCAACCACTAGATCACTAGATTCCAAGATCACTCTGTGCGAAGAGCTTCGATCGGATCAAGCAGTGATGCTTTTCTTGCCGGGAAAATACCAAAGACAAGACCGATAGATGCTGCGACACCAAAGGATAATAAAATAGACCACCAGGAAATTATTGTTGGAATTTTAGCAGTTGTTGCAATAGCCTTGGCAGCAACAACACCAAGTATAATACCCAGAATACCTCCAATGACACTGACTAAAACAGCTTCGAATAAAAACTGCAATACAATATCCTTGCTTGTAGCACCGATCGCCCGACGCAATCCAATCTCCTTTATTCTTTCATAAACTGAGGCAAGCATAATATTCATAATACCTATTCCGCCCACCAGCAAAGAGATTCCCGCGATGACTGCAAGCACCAGGTTGAAAATATCCTGCGTCTTTTGTTGCTGCTGCAATAAAAGCTCAGGTATCTCCATCGAAAAATCAACCTGTCCTGCATGTCTCCGCTTCATCATCCTGGCGATAACATCTGCGGTCGACTGAAGATATTTTGAATCACTTACCCTGACCACAAGCCTGTCAATTTGTTGAACCTCCACAGACTTATCTGAATTTTGTCTGCCCTGCATACCCAGATTTTCTTTGCGGATTCTTGAGCGGTC
The DNA here is from genome assembly GCA_040004485.1 of Saprospiraceae bacterium. Lineage (GTDB taxonomy): Bacteria > Bacteroidota > Bacteroidia > Chitinophagales > Saprospiraceae > Opimibacter. Next base: position 6,472 of record JBDUAU010000685.1, on the reverse strand, counting down.
ACCAAAGCGTATCAGTGAAACATCAATCGGAATGAAAACATCAGAATTCAAATCACGCAGACCGAGAGAAGAAAGACTTTCCTTTGTAGCCGTTCGTTTTTCCAAAACTCCAATCACCGTGAAATAATTGTTACCACATTTGACGGATTGACCTATGGGGTCTGTCCCACTGAACAATTTAGTTTCAACATTTTTGCCGATCACACAGACCGGCATATTATGATCAAAATGTTCACTTGTAAAGAAATGACCTTTAGAGGTGGTCAGTTGATTGAGAGAAAAAAAAGTATTCGTGACCCCCACACATCGCACACCAAGTATTTTGCCAGAGTAGATTGCTTTTGTTTGATGGATTATCTCAGGACTAATAAGTTCAACAGAAGGGATATTTTTGATAACCTCAAGATCTCCCTTTGACATTCCGGGAGCCCACGTGACAAGTTTAGTATCATTGCCTGCTTTATTGGCTGTACTGCTTTCATCATCACTGTCCTTTTTTGAATCAGGTGAAGAATGTGTAAAGACAATATTATTTGTTCCGATCAATCGCATCTGATCCAGCAAAAATTTCTTCGCTCCTGAACCAATGGCCAACATCGCGATCACTGCCGCCACACCGAAAACAACGCCCAGCGCTGTGAGCATACCACGTAGCTTATTGACAAGTACACTTTCTACGGCTACCCTGAAAAGGAATAGATAACGTTCCATGATCGCTGGTTGTCCTGTGATGAATTAGAAAATAATAAATGAACCGCCCTCATCATTATCACCTGAAAGATTTTCAGCTTTGATGGTTTTTGCAACTTCCTGCTGAATTTTCATGCGTTCAGATTTTGCTTTTGCTATTTTCTCCACGGCAGCTTGTTTATCGGCAGGACTTAAGTATACAAATGCTAACTTATCACCATCAGCCGGAGCGTTGATGCTCAATTCATCACCTGCTTTCAGTCCGGCGCCGATACAAATACTCAAATCATTTGATGGGCCTGTCACGACTTCCTGCCTGACAAAACCGGATTTACTTTTCATGTAGACGAAACTTATACTGTCGGTTTGGATAGCTTCAAGTGGAACTTGCAGGCAGCTGGGTATCGAATCAACTAAAAGATCAAGGCCGGTTGTCATGGCAGGCCTAAGTAGAGAATCGATAGCATGAAGTTGTATGATGACTTCAAAAACTTTTGTATCAAAGTTGCGTACCTGCTCACCAATATTGGCTTTAGAGATGACCACACCTGAGAATTCCTTCCCTGGAAAGGCATCCAAGGAGATTTTTGCTTTTTGCCCCAACATGACCTGGCTTATGTCTACTTCGTTGATATACGCCTTGGTGATCATTTCGCTCAGATCAGGAAGCTCGGCTATCGTCGGATCCCAGGAGGAAACCTGTGAGCCGGGGCCTCGCTTTCCGTTCCAGTCTCGGACGTAAATAACCATCCCGCTTTTGGGTGCGGTCACAGTCATTTGGGACTGAAGTTCCAGTAAGCGATCGAGCTTGAATTGCTGTTGACGGTTTGAGGCGTTTATTTCTTCAATTTTGGCAACTGATTTCTCCTTGGTTAATTTCAGTTTTGTGGCTAGCTGATCGAGTTCCCGCTGTGCCCGCTCAAGATCTAGCTGTGACTGTTGAATGATGGCCTGAGGTTCATATTTGCTCAGTTCGAGTGAGAGTTGTTTTTCCTTCATTGAAAAACTGACGTTCACGAATTCATCTCTAAGACCACGCATTTCTATAGCTGTATCGATCTTGGCCTGGTCGAGCTGGGTCACAATCTTCTCAATTTCGGTCTGGGATTCTTTGATTTTACCATCCAACTCTGTTCGGTCAAGTGAGGCTATAAACTGCCCTTGCTGAACAACGGTACCTTCGGGCACCAGGGAGGAGATCGTCAACTGATAGATATTGACTGTACGCAATCCTTCCGGGCCTTTGATCTTTTCAGAGCGTTTTGCCTGCAATTCACCAGGTGCATGAATAGAGACAGAGAGTGGTGCTTCACTTGCTTTCACCATCAGATCGCCTATAGGAACTGAAGCTCCGGATTTGCGAAAAAGAAAAAATGCTGCAATTGCTAATAGAGGCACACCAATAAAAAGAAGTTGACGGGGTGGTTTCATCGTTTTATAATAATTGGTAAATGAAAAGGTTACCTGACGAAAACAAGATAGAAAAAGGATTAAGAAGTTTGTGTCAGTTTAAAAATCAAATGAAATATACATTCCAACGCATGATTAGCTTCTGTGATTGTACCCAAATTCCTTTCTACCAGGGTCGGGATTTAGATTTATATATGCAATTACCAGACTAAATCACCTGTCTTGTGCAGATGTGGGGACGTGCTAATAATGATGAATAATAAATCATTTTCATTTATATGCTTTTTCATCATTGATTCATCGAAAAGTCAGATGATGAATTGTAGATTTGTCATTACAATCTGATTACGATTATGCCCAGGATTATAAACTTCTCTGCAGGACCCTCCATTCTGCCCAAAACCGTTTTTGAACAAGCCTCGGAGGCTGTTCTAAATCTCAATAATTCCGGATTATCCATTCTTGAGATTTCACATCGTTCATCCTATTTTGAGCCTATCCTGCATGAAGCCGGACAGCTCGTCAGGGACCTTTTTGGATTGACAGATGATTTTGAAGTGCTTTTCTTATCAGGAGGTGCAAGCACACAATTCTTTATGACAGTTATGAATCTTTTACCGGAAGGTCAAAAAGCAGCTTACGTAGATACAGGTGTCTGGTCAAGCAAAGCCATTAACGAAGCAAAAATGCTTGGTTCTATTGACGTCATAGCCAGTTCAAAAGATGCCAATTATAATTACATCCCTAAAGGATACAAGATTGACTCTGATTATGCCTATTTGCATTTGACAAGTAATAATACCATTTATGGGACGCAATATCAGTCTTTCCCTGACTCTCCGATACCCATTGTATGCGATATGTCATCGGATATCTTCTCAAAACCTATCGAACCTCATCGTTTCGGACTGATCTACGCAGGTGCTCAAAAAAATCTTGGCCCGGCTGGTGTCACATTAGTCATCGTGAGGAAAGACATGCTCGGTAAGGTCAATAAGACATTGCCTACTATGCTCCGCTATGAAACGCATATACAGAATGAATCCATGTACAACACACCTCCTGTTTTTCCTATCTATGTAAGTATGCTTACGCTCAGATGGTTGCGGGATCTGGGAGGATTGACAGCGATGCAAAAGATAAATGAGCGAAAGGCAAAATATCTCTACGATGTCATAGATACTATTCCATTTTATCTGGGTCACAGTGTTCCGGAAGACAGGTCAAGAATGAACGTGACATTTAACCTTGAAGACAATTCATTAAACAAGGAATTCCAAACCTTCTGTGAAGAAGCAGGTTGCGATGGATTGAAGGGACATAAATCTGTCGGAGGATTCAGAGCATCTATTTATAATGCTATGCCTGAAGAGGGTGTGAAGGTGGTAGTTGAGGTCATGAAAGAGTTTGCGCTGAAACATGCGTAGCAGACAAACCAGAACATCAGTAAGATGGCAGGGAATTCATCTTCCCTTACTCATTATCGAAGAGCCCAGGGTAGACACAAGGGTCTCATTCGGTAAAACATCCGCCTACCTGAGGATGCCTTATTCGGCGCCTAAAGAATACAAACAGGAAAAACTGATCTGGGCCAAAAAGTGGCTTTTGGAGACGTTGACAGAAAAACCTGATTTGGCACAACGTTGGAAAAATAAAGAATACCGCACCGGTCAGATCATTAAGACCGCATTTAAAAATTTCACATTACAGCTTTCTACGAGCCAGGCAAAATCTACGGGCACAGCCCATATCGACGGATCAAATCTTGTGCTGAGCCTACCGCAACTCGAAGAGCAGGATTATTACACCAGAGACTTCATCACCTCATTGATATCAAGAAGTATCAGTGCAGATCTCATGCCTTCATTTTCTGCACGTGTAGAATCGTACAATAAACTTTTCTACAAGGAAGAAATCAACGACATCCGGCTCAAATATGTACATAGTCGCTGGGGCAGCTGTGCTACAAATGGTAATCTTAATTTTTCTTCCAAAATCTTACTTGCTCCGCCAAATATCATGGACAGTGTGATCATCCATGAACTTTCTCATCTTAAAGAAATGAATCACGGATCCCGATTCTGGAAATGGGTAGAAAAGGCTGATGATGATTTTCTGAAGCATGAAGCGTGGCTGAAGAAGTATGGTGACAAACTGGATTTTTGATTTTCGATTTTTAATTTTTAATTTTTAATTTTTAATTTTTAATTGAATCTAAATTAGAGGTCATTCATTTCTTAACTTACTTTTTCAAAAATTCTCACGTTTCACGTTTCACGTCTCACGTTTCACGTCTCACGTCTCACCTCTCACCTCTCACAATGTCAAAGTGACCCCTCAGAATGTCGCATTCAGAAACTATTAGGTTCGATTTATGCAATTATGTTTGTGATATCAAATGAAAAAAAAATTATTCTAAAAAATATCAACATGAAAAATTCAAAAGCAACTATCACCGTAGAAACCACAATAAATGCACCTGTAGAAAAAGTCTGGAAAAGCTGGAATACCCCTGTAGATATCATGGAATGGAACAATGCTTCCGATGACTGGCATACTCCGAAGGTTGAAATAGATTTGAGAGTTGGCGGTCAGTTTCTGGCACGGATGGAGGCTAAAGACGGAAGTTTTGGGTTTGATTTTGAAGGCACCTATGAGCAAATCATTCCCAATAAAAAAATAGTCTACGTCATAGCGGATGGGAGAAAAGTGGACATCACATTTGAAGTAAATGGATCATGCACAAAAGTGACGGAGACCTTCGAAATTGAGGATGAGAATTCTATGGAATTGCAGCGTACAGGATGGCAGGCGATATTGAATAATTTCAAAAAGCATACTGAAAAATAAATTAATAACGATGTCATTTCAGGCCTATCTCGACAATATAAAAGCGAAGACCGGTAAATCAGCCCTGGACTATCGCAAGCTGGCAGAAAAAAAAGATTCCTTCAAAAAAGTGAATTAATACCCGATGTAAAAGCAGGAGAGATTGTATCCTGGCTGCAGGAAGATTTTGATCTGAGGCACGCGATGGCCATCTATGCTTATTTCAAGGGAAAGAAAGTGTGAATATTGAGGTTCGTATCTATTCTCTGAATTCTTTGTATATTAAACGTCATACTAAGCAGCTAAATGAATCCTTATGCAATCTATGAAACTCATCTTCAGTTCGCTGCTTTCATTTTCCATTGGAACAGCTTCTAGTCAGTATCATATTTATACTGATTTAACCAATCTGTTTGGCCAGCAAATTATAGAGACACAGGATGGAGGCCTCTTATTGGCCGGGGGCGAAGATTGTTATACTCCTGGCAGTATCACGATCGAAGGATGCATGTTTGCTTTGCATTTGGTCAAAATAGATGCTTCAGGTGACACATTGTGGACAAACCGAATTAGTTATGCAGGAAGTTTTGATCATATTTTTGAAAATACGGATGGTAGTTTTTCCCTGATTGGAACGGTAAGTGATTCTTGGCAATGTGAAAATATTGGAATCGGATTATTTGGTTGGCCGCTTATACAAATCATGAATATCAGTTCACATGGACAGAAATTGAACGAAATTCATTTAACAGATGAATGTGAATTTTATATTGCTGATGTTGCGAGGATGAATGATTCCCTTTTCGCCGTCTTTGGTATTTACACTAAATCAATTCAATGGCCCATTGAGACCGAGGGCCGATTATTTTTATTAAAAAATACTGGTGAAATTCAGAAGGAATTAATATTCCCTGGAGACAATCTGAACAAAGTAAAATTGCTGTCAAATGCGGGCAATGAATTTAAACTACTTTATGTTGACACATTGCGCCACATTCATATGGATCAATATGACAATCAATTGAATTTAATACATCAGGATTCAACGATTGAGCTTCAGGATTCTTTATTCCTTTCATATTATTCCATTTCTGATGTCGGACAGTTTGAAAATGGGGACTTTGGTATTTCTTTTTATCAAAGGGAAAATAACCTGTTGAAATATCGATTTTTCAGGTTCGATCATGTGCTAAATCAAATATCCCATCAACTTTACTATTTCACGAATCCGACCAATTTTATTGAAGATCATCATCAAAATATCATCGTTTGCTCATCGTATGACGATCCGATGACCAATTTAGATTTGCAAGTCCACTATCTTGATGCTTATGGAAGTACTCTTTATACTTACAATGTACCTTATCCAGAAGATGAACGTCCGACAAAAATTCTTAGAATTTCTTCGGATCAACTCGTGATCACAGGAAACATTAATTGTTGCAATTATAACGATACCATTGGTCCCGGAAAATCTTTTATCCGTTTTGAATCACAATCCATGACAAGTGTACCCGAAATAAAATCTGATTCACTTTTAAGT
>JBDUAU010000334.1:0-18106 GCA_040004485.1 Saprospiraceae bacterium | reverse complement strand
GTATCATCTCATGAGTATACCCCTTAAAACCTTCGATCGCTCTATAAGCCCGGCTATGAATTCTCTCCCGGATATTGTATGTGCTGAGAAGTCCATTGTGCATAGATGGATATGTTCTGTTAGAAAGAAACACATAGACCAACTTCGATTGAGGATCATTCCATACACATATACCTGTGAATCCGGTGTGGCCATATGTAGAAGGCGAAGAATACATCGATGTCAACTGCGATTTAGTATGATCGAGTTCCTTCATATCAAATCCGATGCCTCGACGAGTTGAATTTTGATAACGTGAAGTGAATACATCGATCACGTTCGGATCCAGATATTGTTGTCCTCCGTAATATCCTTTATTCATCAACATCTGAAACAGTACAGCCAGGTCTTCAGCATTCGAAAAAAGTCCTGCATGTCCGCTCACCCCACCAAGCATAGCACTTGTCATATCATGCACATAACCCTGTACAACCTGACACCGGAAATAATCATCATATTCAGATGGTACAATTTCATCCGGACTGAATCTTTCTAATGGTTTGAATCCGATCCTGTCCAATCCCATAGGTTTATAAAAAACACTATCAACATATTGATCCAGCGTCACACCGGTTTCCCTCTTTATGATTTCGGCGAGCATGATGAAACCAAGATCACTATACACGTACTGACCATCCTGATTCAATCCGCTGAAATAAATTTGTTGACGCATGCTGTCGATGTAATTGCCTTCCATAAACATATCCTGCGCTACAGGGATACAATATTTCGAATCCGGATCGGAGCAATAAATATCCTGAGGCAAAGCATGGCGTAACCTGTATTGAGGAAGTGTGGCTTCATAAAAAGGAATCCATGATTGCAGCCCTGCATGATGTGCCATCACACGATCAATCAGCATGTTCTCTTTATTACTGCCTTTCAGCCAGGGCAAATAATCGCCCAGTGTTTTATGTATCGACAAGATTCCTTCCTGATATAATCTCATCACACTCAGCGTCGTCGCAGCCACTTTTGTGACTGATGCGAGATCATACAAATCAGTCAGGTAGACCGGATCATCAGGTTCGTAGGTATGCTGTCCAAAAGCTTTTTCATAAATAATTCTCCCTTCTCTTGCGATCAGCACCTGACATCCCGGGGCAGCATGCACTTTGATCATCTGATCCACGATATCACTGATCATCTTAAGACTATCTGAACACATCCCCACTCGCTCCGGAACACTGTATCCAAGACGTTTTAAAGAAGGTGTTGTATATCCCTGATGCAATGGAAAAATATTACTCGCAGTGATAGGCAGTTTTCCCTTAAATCCAAACACACCTACAAGTCCCTGCGCCGCGATATCCTCTGTCTCCGGACTATCTTCATAGGCCATGATCAGATGATCTATATTTTCAAAAAACTTAAGGCTATATGGACTTCCGAATATGACGACAATGATTTCCTGTTGGCGATTGAGATTTTGTACAAGCTGCAATATGTCTTTCGTCAAACCAAAATTATCTGCAGGTTTATTGGTTAACGCATGAATACTGACGATGACACGCGAATATCCTTTAAGATCTTTCAGTAAAGAAGGAATATCAATATCTGCAAGATTCAATGGAACAAAAAATTGTTTCGCCTTCACATACGAATCCAGTCTGTTTTGAAACACTGTAGGTTGAGCACTTCCGATAGAAAGAGTTGCGATCTTTGGCTCCTGCAGATTTACCATCGGGATTAGCGCTCTTTTATTTTGAACGACCGTAATTGCTTCTTCAATCAACATATCTTTAATGCCGACAGCATAAGGATCAAACGCCATAGCCGATGCAGTTTCAACAGTTGGCAATACCAGACTATCTAAGCCAAGATTGTATTTCGCTTCAAGTATTTTTCTAACCTTTTCATTCAGCAAATTGATATTAAGATTTCCGGATTTAAATCCTTTTTTCAGCGTTGTAAAAGCAAGATCAATATTGTCAGAGAGCAGAAGTATATCATTACCTGCATTGAAAGCCATTGTAGCGACCTCACCGGCGTCATAGTTTTTTGTTACGCCTTTCATCTCCAGTCCATCTGTGAAGACAAGACCTTTGAAACCCATTTCAGTTTTCAGCAGATCATTTATCGTCAGACTACTTAGCGTACTGGACATCAGTGGCGTAGAATCAATAGCCGGGACATGCAGATGTGCCACCATCATACTTGGAAGCCCCGCATCGATAAGTTGTTGGAAAGGATAAAGCTCTATATCTTTTAATCTCTCCATCGAATGCGAGATGACCGGCAGATCAAAATGTGAGTCAACATCGGTATCACCATGACCGGGAAAATGTTTACCTGAAGCCATCACACCTGATGCTTTCAATCCTTTCATGTAAGCCACAGCTCTGCTGGATACATCATACTTATCTTCTCCGAACGAACGATCACCGATCACAGGATTAAGTGCATTATTGTTGATATCAGCGACAGGGGAAAAACTAACCTGGACACCTAAGGCTTTCAGTTGATTTCCAATAGCAAAACCCATAGCTTCAATATGATCTACATCCTGCACTGCACCCAGCATGAGCTGATGCGGAAAAGACAAAGCTTTTGTTTTTAACCTCATCCCTAAACCCCACTCAGCATCCATCGAAACCATCATAGGTATCTTACTCAGTTTTTGATATTCTGCAGTGAGCGTAGCTTGTTTTTCAGGTGTTCCCTGGAAAAAACAAAGTCCACCGACATTGTATTTTTTGATTTGTGATTTTACGGAACTGATATGATCCTCACCCAGATCCGAATGCGCCCTGATCATAAAAAGCTGACCTATTTTTTGATCAAGCGTCATTGTCCTGAATACGGAATCTACCCAGATACTTGCATTCAATGATTGCCCATACCCCTCAGTAACGCTGAACAGCGAAATAAAAATTAAAACATAAAAAAGAAAAATTCTCATTGCTTAAATACGCTATTCAATTATTTTCTGAATATTCTGTCATGTTTGGTTGACCATGGACAGCAGACCGCAGACCACCAACTATAGACCACCGACCGCAGACCACCGTCAATTATCTGGTATGTTGACTATGGTGAATGAACCGTCTTCCGCTGTCCGTTGTCTGCCGTCCATTTTCCGTGGTCTGTGGTCCGCTGTCCGTGGTCCGTTGACAGTTGTTCGTTGTTCGTTGTTCGTTGTCTGCTGTCTGCTGTCTGCTGTCTGCTGTCCGCTGTCCGCTGTCCGTTGTCCGTTGTCCGTTGTCTGCTGTCCGTTGTCCATCTTCATTTTCCTTTCAATTGCGGCAGATTCGGATCAATCTCTCTGGCTTTATCAAAACTAATTTTTGCATTCGCTTCATCACCCGCATGCTGGTAAGCGATCCCCAGGTTGAAATAGGCAGATGCATTTTTAGGGGCTAATTCTATCTCTTTTTTGAAAAACGTAATGGCTTTCATTGTTTCCCCTTTTTGCCCATATGCCACGCCCAGAAGGTGATATGTCGTGAAATCATCTGGTAAGTAGCTCAAAGCTTCTTCCAATAACGAAATAGCGCCCGTAAGATTATTCAGTTTTTCACCCTGATTCTTCCCCTCATCCCGCAAAGCAACACCCAGATTACGCTTTCCTTCCGTATAATCGGGATCAATCTTGAGGACCTGTCTGAAATAGGAGATAGCCTTATCATAATCCCCCAGGTGATAATACGAATTGCCAAGTAACAGATAACTCAGCTTATAGTTGGGATGTATTTCGAGAGCTCTGTTGAGATACGTCTGGGCATCCAATAGTTCTTTCCGTTTTACATCTTCATTTTTTTCAGTTTCTGCCCTGGTCACAAGATCACCTCCTACAGCATTCAGGAGTTTTGCACTACGGGCTGACGTTTTAACATCTGTTGTGAACAAAGTGTGATTGTCCTTCCAGACCTGGCTACGAATTACTGTCCATCCGGCATAGGCAAGCAACGCTACCGAACCTAAAACCAATCCAGTTTTTCGATTTTTTGATTCAAGCAAAAGTGACAAACCTAATCCGGCCATAAGGGCAAAACCTACAGATGGTAAGAATGCAAATCGCTCAGACATATTCGTCCCTACCGGGAATACAAGATTGGACGTAATGGACATCGTAAAAACATAAAATAGAATTCCATACGCCCACCATGATCTTGTCTTCCATCCTTTGATCACTACCCAAAACAATGCAAGCCACATTAAAAAAGAAATGATGACAAGCGGTTTCCCCCAGTCCTGTATTTCAATATGACGTGGATAATAATCATGTGTCAATGGATAAGGAAATAAAAGAAGTTGCACATATTTTCCCATCGTATACGTGATCGTAGCTGTCTTCTCACCAAATGAAAATGGAACGTATACGTTGTTTTCTATTTTCAGAAAAGGATTGTTCATGAGTTCCTTTGATGTCTCCCCTTTGTTCCATCCGGTCATGCTTCCACGCAGTAGCAGAAAAAAACCTGAAGCCACTACGATCGGTAACATGGCAGATACCCAGCTGATCGTTTTGTTTTTAGAATACCACCATAGTGTCAGAGGGACTACGGCCAGCATCGTGATGACGTTTTCCTTTGACAATAAACCCAGGAAGAAAACAACGGCGGCTAATCCGGCATAGGGCCAGAATTTTGATTCCCTGATGCTTAGAAGCATGAGCCACAATCCACCTAAGGATCCCATCGCGGCCATGATCTCATCACGACCTTTGATATTTCCTACGACTTCTGTGTGAATAGGATGAAGAGCAAACAGGAGTGTGGCTATAACCGCTACCTGAAGAGCTATGGTAGAAGAAAGTCTTGGCGTGAGAAGTTCTCTCAGGAAGCCAAACAGAACCCAGCATAATAAACCATAGCAAATGGCACTGATGAGATGGCTGAACCAGGGATGATTGCCCGCGATGTCATATTCAAAAGCAAACATGATGGGTGTCAATGGTCTGTAACGGCCACCACTGACGAGGCGGGTCTTGCTGGCATCTTTAAAATAACCGTAAAAGGTATCATGGCTCAGCAGACCGGCTATACCATCTACACCTTTGGTCGTATACATATTGTCGTTGATGACAATGGCATCATCCTGTGTATAATCAAAGCTTACAGTCTGCAGGTAGAGTATCGTGCCCAGAATCGCCAGTAGAGGTCCAATCCGGTGTAAAGGAATACCTGCAAAGGAGCCGGGTATCACTTTTTTTTCCTGTTTTTTTGTTGTTTTCGCCACGTGTGTTATGTAAGTGGGCAAATTTCGTCAAAAAGACCCAAAAGGCAAAGGTTAAGACCGGTCACAAATGCTACACAAGAAATAGTCCTATAGGAAATGGAGAATAAATTCGTTCTATATATTTAATTTTTTAACTCTGAACCCTGACATCGTGGTAAAGCAAATTTTATTCGTCGTGATTATGTTGTTCAGCCTGCCTTCATGCGACATTGCAAAATCAATCGTCTTTATAAATAAGACACAAAAAGACCTGACCATTAGCTTGCCGGATGGGAAGGACAATCCATATTTTATGTATAATGAAGGAAAAAATAATTATCATCTGATGTCTCAGGGCCCATCATCCCGTTTTACACTTTACAAAGGCTTCGGTAAATGGCAAAAATCAGATGTGGTGGATCTGACGGATATCCTGACCATGAGCACATTGACAATCGATCCTGATACGACAGAGGCAGATCTCATAAATCCTGATTTTTTAAATGTAAAACGAGCAGGTTTATTCGGACATAAGTTGAAAATTATTTTAAAATAAAAGAATAGAAAAATGCAAAATCTTGTCATTAGAAAGGCATTACCGGGGGATCTTGATACTCTTCTTCGATTTGAACAAGGTGTCATCCATGCCGAACGCCCGTTTGATCAAACATTAAGAAATGGAACCATCAGTTATTATGATCTGCCGGAGATGCTCACGGATCCGGATGTTGAAGTAGTAGTAGCCGAACTAGGAAAAGAAATTATTGCTTCCGGCTATGCACGTATTCAAAAATCAAAACCATATTTAAGACATAGCACCTATGCTTACCTGGGTTTTATGTTCGTCGTGGAAGAACACAGAGGTAAAGGAGTCAATAATCTTATCCTTGATGCGCTGAAAAAATGGACATCAAGTAAAGGAATCACAGAAATGAGGCTTGAGGTGTATGATGATAACATCGCTGCTGTAAAAGCTTATGAAAAAGCAGGCTTTAAAAAACATATGATTGAAATGAGGATGGATATATGAAAGTTTATAAAGAAGCGGGATGGACTGTATCACAAGCTCAATCATTATTGGGAATGCTAATAGATACAATTTTTGATTTGATTGTGTACCTTTAAATAAAAGGTCTCTCACTTTAAGCATTGTTCCAGATGGATTTGCTAAATTCCAAGTATATCCGAAACCTTCCACTGAAGGATGGAAATTTAATGAGGCGAAGCAAAAGCATGAAGAGTGAAGTGCGAAATTGGAAATTTGGGTTGCGATTGATTAGTGGTTTTTACCTACATGTGTAAGTTTGGATTGTCATTAGGAAGAAGCACATTCATAAATTAGTTGCCTGCATCTCCAGGTTCGAAAACTGCAGAGTTGAGAGGTTGGGAAGTAGGTAATCCTATATCGACTCATAGGCCCAGCATTGATGGATTTGACTTCAATGTTTCCCAAGTACTAAACCCATATGATTAAATGAAAAAAATAATATTTTATCCTTGCATTATCATTTTCGTGATTTGTAATCTTTGGGCCAATGCTCAAGAGCGATATTACTCTAAGGTTTATTTTTCCCCTTTAGGATTAGGAATTGGTCGTGCGAATTTCGATGAAGTTGGGTTGGGTGTATACAAATTCAATATGAAACAAACTAATTTAGTTGAGGGAGGCGTCATCCTTGGGCGGCAATTAATAAAAAATCTATATGGTGAAGTTGGTTTAAGCCTAAGAAGTTTGAAATATAAATTTGATTTTGTAATAACAGATCCATTTGATGAAAATTTAGAATTATTGAGAGCAAATAGGTATGAAAATAAATTTATGATTGTTCCTCATTTGGGATTTAGATATGGTATAAATAAATTTTCCGTGTCCCTTGGTATTGAATCAAATTTAGAAATAAGTTCTAGTGGTAATATTGAAACACAATTTAGTTCGATAAACCTATTTATTGACCCAGGAACCAATAGAACTGCTTATTTTTCATTCGAAGAACGAGACTTTTTTTTGAAGAGCCTTTCACTTTTTCTTGCACCTGTTGGAGACGTTAGTTACCAAATTAGTCCTAAAGTAAGTACTTGTCTTAGATTCACTTTTAAACCTTATGGTAATTTTTATTTATACCAACTTAGAATACAGGGCAAGACAGCTGATATGCCGGATGGAAATCATATCTTGAATGATTCAAGAATCAATAATAAATTGATGTTTCTAAATTTAGGCGTCTCCTACTCTTTATAACTTCCGTCCTATTCAAAATCAATCCTGATTTTTTAAAAGTGAAACGTGCAGGTATATTTGGGAGCAAAATTAAATTAACTTTAAAAAATAAATATCACCTTACGTATGTGTATCCGTTATCTCGAATTACATTTGCGAACCGAATCCGACAAAGTAATAAACATACAATCTCTTTTATTTCCAATTCAAACCAGAATAGAAGAAAGTAATTCAAAATCAAATCCGGTGAGGTTTTCATCCAGTATTTGATTTTTTGCATATTCGTTGCATAAGAAACCAAGTGGCATCGGATATCTCCCAAAATTAATTATATCATACTCATTTTGATAATTGAGTTTAATATCCGGTGATATACCGAAATCTTCATTTTCAAATTGTTTTTTATTAAACAAAAATTCATCCATCGAATGGAATGTATGTTCCGAAATTTTATCTCTATGATAATTTAACGTCTTGTAAAAACGCGAATGCTCCCATGAAATATAGTCTAAAAATTTTGGATTCCTGACAATGGAAAATGCCAAATAGTCTTTATTCAATTGGCCTTTATAAATAAACTTAACCAGAAATACTTGATAATCCAGCAATTTCATTTTTTTAATCAACTCATAACATCCAGGACTAATTACTAAATTATTGGATAACGGCACAGTATGTACTAAATCAGTTAGTTTTGCCTTGGTTTCCATTCGATAAACAGGCAGCTCCATATCATTCTCGAAAAATCCTGCTTCATTTTGCGAGAAATAGAGTTTCGTAGGAACAGGATGAGTACGTGAAAATGTCTGTATTTGTGATTCTGTTCCTACAATTGATTGATCTATAGAATGCTTAATTCGATATAATTGCTCAGTTTTCACGAAAATGATTTAGGGAAGGTATTTAAAAATTAAAATATGATTAATAGCATTATTAATATTGAAATAGAACGAATTTGATGAGTTTATTAAATTTCTCAATTCCAATTTATTTATTATAACCAATTCTTCCTCTTACGTTTTTTACTGATTACTGATTACTGATTACTGATTACTGATTACTGAATACTGAATACTGAATACTGAATACCGATTACTACTCACCATTTCACGTATCCTTCTTCCTAAACAACTGAGTTTGATCTATCAACTTATGCAGATCAGTCAGCAAACCTTCACTTCTCGCTTTCTTCGCTACTTCCAGTTTCACATCCATACCCGAACGATCATCAAGATCCTGGATCGCTTCAACAAGCATACGATTTAGTTTCATGGACTTGCGTCGGTTCCACCAGAAAAGTAAACCCATGATCGCACCGATCAATCCCAATCCTAAAAAAAGTACATTTTTGAAATCACCAAATATTCCTTTTGCATTCTTATCATTCCTTATTTCATCAAAAACAGCCTTTACAGCAGTCCGTATAACTGAATCAACCTGTGGTTTTAATTTTTTTGCTATCAATTCATTTGCCATCCGTTCCCCTAATGTATCAAACTCAATATCCCGCAGCGACCTATTTATAAAGGAGGAAAGCACTTTCGAATTGGCTTCAGAAAAGAATGAAGTCAACAGACTATTGAGTTTCTTTTTATTGGCAGGAGAGGTTAATTCAGTGATGGATCTGGCGATATCATGACTCATCTGTGCACTCAATGATGAGATCAATAGTTTCATTCGCGCCTCAGTCTCTTCTGATAGCAAAGGATCAATAGCACCCTGTGTTAATTTATGTCCCACCGGTCCGAGATCAAGATCCTGTAGTGTCTTCGTCAGATATGCATTCAGACTCCTATTTAATCTTGCCGTTATGGAGTCCATCTTTTCCTGTGAATTAGAATTCGAAAATTCAGTCAGCAAACCCGATGTAGCATCCATCACCAATGAATCAATCGGCTTCACCGTACTACTGACCTCATCAATATTCCTTGAAATCGAATGAAAATCCCTCAACGCACCTCCAATCTTACACGAAGAGAAAAACAAAACATTCATAAAAATTAAAAGAATAACCGCAAAATATTTCATAGAGGGAGAATTTTCTTTTTTTCGCAGCAGTAATAATATTTACTCTCAAATGTAAGAACTTCAGGGATAGAGCGCTAGTCGAATATGTCGAATCAGGAATGAGTTTGGAAAGTCGAAGTATACCGGACTCGTGATGCATCAAATTTACCCATATAAATTTGCAGAGATTTCATGGCGAGGATGATTTTTATTCGACCCCATTCAGGGTCGATAACATGACTCACATTTTAACCCCCGGGTTTCACCCGAGGCTATTAATGTGAGATCCTTTCAGGATCAATATTTTTCGAAATTCAGTAGATAATAGAATTAATAATCAAATGTTCGACCTGCCTCACGCATCCGTGTGCAATGGTTCGACTTCCTTTCGCTCATTCATGTGCTTCAGCTCACCCACCGAAGCTCAGCAACCATCCAAAATTGGAAAAAGCAACTCCCCCTAGGTTGCTGAGCTGTAGCACAAGAATGAGTAAAGCCGGTCGAAGCATAGGGGTCGGAGAGTAAAATGGGTTTCACTTTCAGCATCAAAAATGCAAAAATGAATCCTGTTTCAAAACGAGAAAATAATATCATGTCATTCACAACCTTATAAAAATCCAGGTTAAGACAAAGGAGGCAACCATCAAAAATCAGAAAAATCAACTCCTCTCACTCCTTTCACTCCTCTCACTGCTCTCACTCCTCTCACTTCTCTCACTCTCTACCCATTTCTTACCTTTAACCCCCTCTAAAAGAGATACAATCATCATTCTATGGCAAAGCCTACCTTATATCTGCTGGACGCATACGCATTGATCTTCAGGGCCTATTATGCATTCTTGCGCAACCCCCGCATCAACAGCAAAGGCCTGAATACAAGCGCCATGTTTGGTTTCGTCAATGCACTCGAAGATGTTATTGGAAAGCGTAAACCAACCCATCTGGCCGTTTGTTTTGACCACAAATCTCCGAATGTGCGCGTGCAGGAATTTCCTTACTACAAAGCACATCGCCAGGAAACACCTGAGGATATTCGACTCGCTGAGCCATACATACGTAATATAATTGAAGCCTATAACATCCCTATCCTTGAAGCCGAAGGATATGAAGCCGATGATGTGATCGGTACACTGGCCAAGATCGCAGAGAAAGAAGGATATGAAGTCTACATGGTCACCCCCGATAAAGATTTCGGCCAACTGGTATCCGAAAATATATTCATCTACAAACCTGCACGTCAGGGTGGTGATGCTGAAGTCTGGGGTCCAAAAGAAGTCATCGAAAATTATGGCATCCACAAACCTGAACAAGTCATCGATATTCTTGCACTCATGGGAGATGCAGTGGATAATATCCCCGGCGTTGCAGGTGTTGGAGAAAAAGGTGCTTCAAAATTGATACACGAATATCAATCTGTCGAAGCCATCTATGAAAATATTGATCAGATAAAAGGAGCTCTCAAAGACAAGCTTGAAAAGAGTAAGCAAAATGCTTTCGATTCCAAAAAACTTGCAACGATCTTACTTGATGCACCGGTAGCATTCGAACCTGAGCGACTGATCATGGAAGCACCTGATGCAAATCGACTTTCTTCTATTTTTAGCGAATTAGAATTCCGTGCATTAGGCAAACGAATTCTGGGAGATGCGTATGAGGTCAACACATCTTCATCCGATACTCCGGCTTCTGCACCAAAAGGAAATGTTCAGAGTACTTTATTCCAGGACCTTGAAGAAGAAGACAGTATCAACAGAGGTCCTTCAAAAGGCCGCAACATTACAAATACTCCACATCAGTATCATGCAGTCACTACAGAAAAAGAAATCGTCGATCTCAAAAAGAAATTATTGGCAGCAAAAGAATTTTCTTTCGACACGGAGACTACAGGACTGGATGTTGAAATGGAAATCGTGGGTCTTTCTTTTTCAATGACGCCTGCTGAGGCTTATTATGTGCCAACACCACTCAATTTTGAAGAAGCAAAAAAAATCGTTCAGGCCTTCAAAGAAGTATTTACAAATCCAAATGCACTGAAAGTCGGCCACAATATCAAATTCGATATGAAGCTTCTTTTGAATTATGGTGTAGAAGTAGCAGAACCTATTTATGACACCATGGTCGCTCATTTTGTAGCTGATGCACATATTCGGCACAAGATGGATGTGATGTCAGAAGCCTACCTGGGTTACAGTCCTGTGCCCATCGAGGAACTCATCGGAAAACGTGGAAAGAATCAACTTTCCATGCAGGATATTGATCTTGAACGGATCAAAGAATATGCAGCCGAAGATGCTGATATCACTCTTCAACTAAAGACGGTGACAGACAAAATGTTGAAAGATGTC
This sequence comes from Saprospiraceae bacterium, assembly GCA_040004485.1. GTDB lineage: Bacteria > Bacteroidota > Bacteroidia > Chitinophagales > Saprospiraceae > Opimibacter. The sequence continues at coordinate 6,337 of JBDUAU010000334.1, read as the reverse complement.
AAAGCCGAAGATCTTGTTCAACAAATGGAATTTCCATTAATCCATGTGTTGACCGAAATGGAACATGAAGGCATCCGGCTTGATGTTCCTTTTTTAAATGAATATTCAAAAACGATCGGCATAGAACTTTTTGGCATCAGGGAAAATATATTTAAACATAGTGGTGTAGAATTCAATCTTGATTCACCGCGTCAGCTTGGTGATATATTATTTGATCATTTGAAGATACCATATGAAGGTGCCAAAACAAAGACAGGTCAGTATGGAACCAGTGAAGATGTGCTATCACCCCTTCGTGACAAACATGAAATCATCGATCTCATCATTAATTATCGGGAACTTACAAAATTAAAATCAACGTATGTGGATGCATTACCCGAATTGGTAAATCCATCAACAGGAAAATTACATACCACATTCGGCCAAACTATCGCAGCTACCGGACGACTTGCATCTAACAATCCTAATCTGCAGAATATCCCTATTCGCACTGATCGTGGAAAAGAGATTCGCAAAGCATTTATTCCTCGCAATGATGATTATCTGATTTTGTCAGCGGATTATTCACAGATCGAATTGCGGATTATTGCTGCCATCACGCAGGATGAAGGTATGCTTGAGGCGTTTAACAGAGGTGAGGATATCCACGCATCTACAGCTTCAAAAGTTTTTGGTGTACCGTTGAGTGATGTCACAAAAGAAATGCGTCGCCGTGCGAAAGCCGTTAATTTTGGTCTTGCTTATGGCCAATCCGCATTTGGACTTAGCCAGACACTGGGTATTTCCAGAAGCGAATCCAAAGAAATTATTGACAATTACTTTGCAAAATTTCCCGGCATCAAAAACTACATGACAGAGACTGTAGCTTATGCCCGTGAACATGGCTACATCGAAACGATCATGAAACGCCGCAGATATCTCCGTGATATAAATTCAAAAAATCAAACTGTCAGAAGTCAGGCAGAACGCAATGCAATTAATTCGCCGATCCAGGGTTCTGCAGCTGACATGATCAAGATGGCCATGATCGATATCCATCATGAAATCCGAAATCGAAAACTAAAATCACGTATGCTTTTACAAGTTCATGACGAATTAGTATTCGACCTATTCAAATCCGAAGAAGCTGAATTGCGATCAATGGTTGAAGACAAAATGAAACATGCCATTCCGAATCTTCCCGTTCCTGTAGAAGTTGGGATGGGTGTGGGGATAAATTGGTTAGAGGCGCATTGAGAAGAGGGCAGAGAGCAAATAGGAAGTCTAGTCAGTGGTCAAAATAGAGGACGCAGATTCATTAAGAAAAATTAAGATTAAAATAGGATTTTGCAACTGGAAATTTAATGTTTAATTTTTCTATGTGATTTTCTATGTGATCTATGTTTCTATTTTGTAAGCCTTTTTTTTCTAAGTGTGGTCTTAAGTTATCTTAAGTTTCTTAAGTGGTTCAAAACAGAGGACGCGGTCGGTTGCTGAGCTGCGTCGCACTGAGCAGTACGAGTGAAAGGATGAGTATGTCGAAGTGTAGCACATGGTTCTGAAATGCAAGCGTCGCACTGAGCTAGTCGAATGTGTCGAAGTATGAGATATTAAAATTTATGATGAATAAAGATTTGATTCACAAAATTCCTCATTTCCTCAATAGTCACAATACGCGCACATCATCTTTAATATTGTTCCAATTGCTCACCAGTAAAATAGCTCTAGCCAAAGGGTATGGGTTAAAACCCTTAAAGTCCAATGAATACGGTGGTTGTCTGATTTCGTAGAAATCCTTTTCAAGCTAAATTTCAATTTTATCCCGTATTCAGTCAGGGGTATCTAAATTTATGGCCAAATCGTAACCCTATGAATTTCGAATTCCCCATCCCCGTCACAGAAATAGCCTCCTGGATCGGAGCCACAATCATCGGTGATGAAACAATCATGGTCGGAGGATTAAATGAGATCCACAAAGTCCGCACAGGAGATATCACTTTTGTCGACCATCCAAAGTATTTTAATGCATCACTTCAATCCGAAGCCTCCGTTGTCATTGTTCCCTCTGCGATGGAATGCCCACCCGGCAAAGCACTCCTGATCGTTGAAAAACCATTTGTCGCCTACGAACATATTGTCAATCGATTCAGACCTCCTATTGCTTTAAATACTGAAGTGCGTGAAAATTACAATGTCGATTCATCTACCATAATCGAACCAGGCGCCATCATAGGTCAGAATGTAACGATTGGAAAAAACTGTCATATTCATTCAGGTGCTGTAATCAGACCATATTCTTATTTAGGTGATCGTGTCGTCATTCATTCAGGTACGATCATCGGAGTACAGGCTTTTTATTTTAAGAAATGGCCGGATCAATACCAGGCATGGACAGGTTGTGGGCGAGTGATCATTGAAGATGATGTATGGATAGGCTCAGGCAGCACCATAGCACAGGGTGTAAGTGGTGATACCATCATCGGGGCAGGAACAAAAATTGATTGCCAGGTGATGATCGGACATGGTGTAGTGATTGGAAAAAATTGTCTCCTTGCTGCACAAGTTGGCATCGCCGGAAAAACAATCATTGGTGATTGGTGCGTAATCTATGGTCAGGCAGGTGTCACACAAAATCTCCACATCGGCGACAGAACAGTTGTCTATGCACAAAGCGGTGTGATGAACGACCTTGAAGGAGGACATTCTTATTTCGGTTCACCAGCTGATGAAGCTAAAACAAAATTTAAGGAGATGACTGCTTTGAAAAATTTAGCTGCCAATACAATGAATCGTAGCGGTGAAAAATCGAATCACTAAATTTATTCCACCCATTTTGTTAGCCTATCAATGTATTGGATAAATAGGATGCAATTTATATTGCGTAACTTTATTTTAGTTAAAACATTATCAAACCCCGTTCCAGATGAAATATATTTTAATCGTCATTCTTTTTTCTAATTCTTCGCTTCTATTAAGCCAAACCACTATCACTCTTCAACCAGATGGTAATGAAGGTAAGGATGCAAAAATATTTAGCCTGGATGCTTTGGCTACTTTCGGGGATGATCTTGATTTTATAGCCGCCACATGGACTTTTGGAGGAGAAGCGGGTACACTTCGCAGCATTATTCAGTTTGACCTGTCATCTATTCCTCCGGGAGCCGGCATTCTTGACGCGAGATTATCCCTGTTTCATAATAATGTCTCACAATCGGCGGGTCATGCCGGAAATAATGCAGCATATCTGAGAAGAATTACTGAACCATGGAATGAGAGTATGGTCAATTGGTCCAGTCAACCTGCTTATACGACGCTTGATCAGATTTATCTTCCTGAAAGCACCTCTTCTGAACAGGATTATGAGAACATAAATGTTGCACCTCTGATCAGGGACATGATCGCGAATCCAACACAAAGTTTTGGTTTTATGTTTATGCTTGAATCAGAAGCTGTCCTTCATAGCATGAAATTCGGTAGCAGCGATTTAGGCCAACCAACCCGCCGGCCTAAGCTTGAAATCACGTATTCCACAAACCCTGTTGAATGCATTACACTTCAGCCTGCAACTGAAGGTAAAGACGCAAAGGTCTTTAGCCTGAGTCCTCAGAATAATTTTGGAAATGATGAAGACCTTATTGCTGCAACATGGACTTTCGGTGGATCTGATGGCACATTAAGGGGTCTTATGGAATTTGATTTATCGTCTCTTCCGCAAAATGTTTTAGTTACCAATGCTGCATTATCGTTGTATTACAATACTACATCCGCCAGTGCCGGCCAGGATGGTTCCAATAGTACCCTTCTACAAAGGATAACCGAACCCTGGAATGAACAAACAGTCAACTGGAATAATCAACCTGCCACAACAAATGCACAGGAGGTAATACTGCCGGAAAGCACCTCCATGAGCCAGGACTATACGGAAATAGATGTCACCGGACTAATTCAGGATATCCTGGCCAATCCGGCAACAAGTCATGGCATCATGCTGAAGCAAATTGTTGAAACAGCCTTTCGGAGCATGAAATTTGCATCGAGCGATCATCCGATTGCATCTGATCATCCAAAGCTAGAGGTCTGTTATACTACCACAACAGCAACTCAGGATCTAAATTTTAAAAAAATATCTATTTGGCCGAATCCATTTCAAAATTCATTTCAAATGCTTGACCTGGCCGGGAAATATTTTATCAAAATCACAGATGTAAGTGGAACAGTGTTTTATTCAGCCACAATTGAAAGTAACCATCAAGGTATTACGATCGACAAATTAGATGACATACCTCCGGGAATTTATTTTATTTCCGCTATTGGATCATCAGGAAATTACTTGAGTAAAATTGTAAAAACCTCTGAGTAAAAAAATTGACGATTGACGATTGACGACTCACTACTCACGATTTCCACTTGATATTACACCCTGCGCTCGGATACTGTTTCTCGGCGACAGGCCGTCCGGCAAGCAAAGCATCAATTGCGTCTCTTAAATCTTTTCCAGTCAATGGATTTGTATTCTTTGGTCTCGAGTCATCAAGCCTGCCCCGATATGCAAGTTTTAAATCTTTGTCAAAAACATAGAAATCCGGTGTGCAAGCCGCATCAAAAGCCCTCGCCACATTCTGACTTTCATCATACAAATACGGAAATGGATATTTCAGTTTTTCAGCCACTAATTTCATTTTATCAGGCCCATCCTCAGGATATTTCACCGCATCATTTGAACTTATAGCTACAAAAGCAACCTCTTTTGGAATATAGTCATTCGCGATTCTTACGATCTCATCATTGACATGCACCACATACGGACAGTGATTACATATAAACATGACCACCGTCACTTTATCAGATGCGATATCCTTCAGCCGAATAGTTTTTCCCGAAACTGTATCCGGCAAAGCAAATGGTGGCGCCTCACTTCCCAGGGGTAACATGTTAGATTCAGTATATGACATAAAAGATTTTCGATTTTCGATGGTTGCTGAGCTGTGGTTGGTGAGCTGAAGCACAAGGATATGCTAAAGCCTGTCGAACCATAGCACAAGGATGAGAGAAAGCAGGCCGAAGCATTGGATTTTAGAATTAATTATCACTCTTCACTCTTAACATGTTACTTTTCATTCTTAACTCGTCACTTGTCGCTTGGGTTGTGCAATGAGACGCGATAAATCGACGTCTCTACAACCGATCTCCTTATTCGTTACTTGTTACTCGTCACTTGTCATTCGTTACTCGTTACTCGTTACTCTTTCACGCACTCCTGGTTTATCCCCAGAACATAATTCTTCACCACATCAATCATCACCGCAGATTCACTACCCTTAAACCCTGTGATCATCTCGTTCTTCAATTGTTTTTCTGCAAGCCTTGTCAAATCAACGGAAACAGGCATGTAGGACCAGTGCCATCTCTCTTCCAGATATCCATTAGGTCTTCCCGAAGTATAAGGCTGACAAAATCCAAACTCAGAAGCGTGTTCTTTTAACCAATTGTAGATATTCAAACCTACACCTGCCTCAAACCAACTATTTTCAAAACTGTTCAGATCCATATCCGTACCCCAGTGATGTCTGCTTGTTCCCGGCATCGAACTGTACCGCAATATTTTTAATGCCCTTTCTTTGGGATCTGGTGTCGTCTTTGAAAGATCCTCTCCACTTTCAATCAATTTCTCTCCTGTCCATTTCGCTTCCCATATTCCTTTTTGATATTCAAAATTTCGGGTAGCTGATCGAATCTGCAATTGGATACCATCCTTCAATGCACGATCATACATCCGGCGAAAAGCTTCATAAGTATCCTTTCTCAAATACAATCCTTCACGATCTGCGTATTTAATATCTATAATTGTAAACTCAGGATGTATCGCCGGATCAAAATGCCCCATGACATAATCGACTGTATATTTTTCAACATTCAATCCCGGAATTGAATCCTCATGAATCGGCTCACCTCCTGCATTTGCACTAACAGCTGTTTTCTGTGTCACCTGCCCACAAGCAAGACAAATTAGAAATGCAAAGAGATATAAAGTGCAGTTCAACATTAAAGGCTAAACAATTTGGGTTAAAATTAAATTCTTTACTCGTTACTTGTTACTTGTTATTCGTTATTCGTTATTCGTTATTCGTTATTCGTTATTCGTAATTCGTAATTCGTAATTCGTGGGTTGTGCAATGAGACGCGATAAATCGACGTCTCTACAACCGATCTCCTTATTCGTTATTATTTATTCGTTATTATTTATTCGTTATTATTTATTCGTTATTATTTATTCGTTATTCGTTATTATTTATTCGTTATTATTTATTCGTTATTCGTTATTCGTTATTCGTTATTCGTTATTCGTTATTCGTTATTC
>JBDUAU010000291.1:0-5350 GCA_040004485.1 Saprospiraceae bacterium | reverse complement strand
GCAGAACGCCGCCATGCAGCAAGCTCTTCAGGTCACCGGCTATCCGACGGTCTGGATCTTCAACCTGGACAAGGATAAGACCAGCGGCCAATACCAGATCAACGGTTTAGGAAAGACCGGTTATACACCCACTGTCGAAGAATTTATAGCTACGACAGATAAAATGGTGCATCCTTAAGATCTGGTACCATGCTCATTTTACATTGAATCTTTTCTTACTTTGACTGTACCTGTTCTTTTTATCTTTCTTATTTTATAACCATCACATTTTTCGTGCACATAAATTTTCCATATTCATCCTGAATAAGCAGGCAATACAATCCATTTGGTAAGGCGGACAAATTCATTGCACCATCTTCGTACGCGCACTGCACATCATGACCATGGATATCAAATAATCTGAGGAATTTATTTTCATTTCGTTGAATGGAGATATAGAGAATTCCGGATGTAGGATTTGGGAATAGATTAATCTTTGTATTTCCGTATTGAGTAACAGCGGTAATCAGATCTAAGCCATCACAGTCCTCATCGATGCCATTGTCAGGTATTTCTATGGCATCAGGATGAATGTTGGAATCCGTATCCTGACAATCAACATCATCTGTGTATCCGTCTGCATCTGAATCAAAGACGCTGCAGATGAAATCGGGATGGCCTTTGTATTTAAGCAGAGTATTATATGTTGCAGCATAAACCTGATTAGAGCCCGTGGCATCAATTTGGAACAACCTGCTTCCTCCACAATTTGTTTTACTAAAGGAATCAAACCCATCTGAACTGTGGTAGACTACACCATCCCAGGTTGATATCCAACCTTCCTGATCCGATGTAAATTCATAGCCATAGGCCCTGACACCAGGCAAAATAACTTCCCAATTATGTCCTCCGTCGATGGTTTTGTAAACATCCTGATCATTTCCCCCGTATCCGATCATCGGGCTTGTAAATCGGGGAAACATGATGTCATGTTGAATACGAACTGTGTCCCAAGTTTCACCTTGATTAAATGATTTAACTACATAATATTTGTTACCTGAAGTTGAAAATTTAATGGATATTCCTACAAGGATGCTATCTCCAAAATTCCAAAATTCTTCAATGCGCAATTTAGTGTCAAGAAGTTGTGTCCACGTTTCTCCATAATCGGTGGAGCGATTAAAATAGTTTCCATTTGATGTCCAGGCCAAACCATTTTTGCCAATGGCGAGATTTGGGGCGTATTGAATACCAGGTCCTCGTTCGATCCAGGTGATACCGCCATCATTTGTAGTGAAGATGCCTCGTTGATCATCCTCAGCGATGTAATATGAACAGCCAAGAATTCCTTTTAAATCATCATACATCACAATGTTTTGCGGATAGCGATTATTGGAGGGTCCACCTGGCAGTGGAATAGAATCCCATGTCTGGCCATCATCAGTGGATCGGAAAATGTTGTCTCTTGGTTCGTTGTCTAATATAAACTGTAAATGATTAGGAAATACTTTTAAATAAAATGAACTGGCAAAATCAATTTTCTTCACGGTATCCCAATCTATCCCAAGGCACAATGGAATGGTGGTTTCATTTGTTATCTCATCGCTATAACAATTATTAGACGACAGTAGCCTGACATTGTAACATCCTGGTGCATTATAAATATGCACAGGAGAATATTCAGGGCTTGTTTTGCCATCTCCAAAGTCCCAAATGAATGCGGAGGCAAAGTGAGAATTATTCTGAAACTCCACAGTGGACTCATGAACTTCAGAAGAAAAATCAGGTCGGGGACGAGGACAATTGAGCGCAGAGCACTTATTGCCATAGAATGGATGCACTAGCATTTCTCCTGCACTATCCCGGGCACAGACAAAATGATTGCTGCCATAATCAGATTCCGGCAATAATCCTCTTCGCAAATCTCCGATCCCTTCCACCCAATCATAAGTGCCACTGGATTGCAGTTTAAAATGCCTGCGGTGTTCTCCGTTCAATAGCAATGTATCCTGAATGCTAATCACGGTGGCAAAATCGTAAAAACCCCCAAATATGTGTTGCCCGACGGAGAGCCCAAAATCGTATAACAATTCTTTCTGACAGGAAAAATCCGTCGTATACACTTTTCCTCCTTCGATTCGAAGGTAGATATTACCCGCACCTTGGTTTGATCCGAACACCAGTACAGTGTCGCCACATATTTCACGCTTGTGGGAATAGGAATAAGAAAGAGAACTGGTGTCACCCAGGAATTCATTATAGGCACTGATGTTAAGACCTGGCCGGCTAAAATAATCCTCGGTGGATTGACCGAAACTGCGAAATGTAGTTATAATCAAACAAAAGATGATTGGAACTTTCATGTTAAAAACTGGATAAATGAGTTGATAATGTTTTGTCTTAGTTCACTAAAATAAGACTTTATTAATTAAAAAAGGAAGTGAGGGCAATGACTAAGCTATCAATACCAGGTAAGGTTAATTTTCCATTTTCATCCTGAATAAAAGTTAAGGCAGCTAATCCAAATTTAAAGTATCTTAAAGTAGGATACCTATGCACCAAAGACGCTAAACTTCACTATCATGAGATGCATTTTAGTTATTTCATTTTTTTCCAGTGTGTCCATGAGTTTCGCTCAGGAATGGCTGACCTTGACACCTGACCCATCTTACACTTCATTCAATAATGCTCAGTGTATCGAAGCTGTAGGTAATTTTATCCATGTCGTCTACACCGAAGGAGTTGAATCTAAGGAACAAGTCTATTACACCAGAAGCAATAGCAATTTCTATTACTGGGAAACAAATAAAGTGATATCAGGAACTCGTAAAGGTGCATATCCATCTATCTCTGTTTCGGGAGATATTGTTCACGTCGTATTTGTCGAACCATGGTATGGAGGAGGTATCTATTATACCAGATCTGATGATAACGGCGACTCATGGGAAGACCCCGTCTTATTGACTTCGACCCATGCTGAAATCGCTTTTCCATCATTAGCAGTATCCGGGCAAACCCTTCACCTGGTCTGGCAGGACCGGCGCGAAATTTCAAGTGAGATCTACTACAAGAAATCTGAAGACGGTGGTCATACCTGGACGGATGATCGAAAGCTGACAAACACCGAACAAGAATCAATAAGTCCTTGCGTCGCCGTTGATTCGTCCAACGTACATCTGGTATGGAAGGATGATGATGGGGTTCACTATCAACAATCAGTCGATGGAGGAAATACTTGGGCTGGTGATGTTTTATTGGCTTGGCTTGGAGACCAACCCACCATCACCGTATCTGGAAATCTAGTGATGGTGCTTTGGGCAGATAACAGGGACGGATCAGCAGATATATATCTCAGACGCTCACTTGATTCAGGTCATGTCTGGGAAGATGAAATCCAACCAGTCGCACATATCAATCCTGCTTCCAGTCCACGTGTTGCTTCCAGCGGCAATTTTTGCTATCTGGTATGGAATGAAATGGTTGATCACACATGGAGCATACTTACGTCATTTTCCACAAATGGAGGTTTGACCTGGTATTATCCTGAACGATCAAATATCTCTTCGGGTTTTGCTATACGTCCATTTGTAGCCATTCATGATAAGGATGTACATATCATATGTACAGAGAAAGATCTGCTTAACGGGAATCAGGAAATCCGTTACGCACATGAAAAAAATGTCTTTCCGGATTTTAGTCACAATTCATTTGAATGGGGCTTTGGATATGTTTCGACGTCCGATGAGTGCGGCCAGGCTTTAATTACAGATGATGCAGGGAATGTATATGTCACAGGATATTTCTCCAAAACAATCGATTTTGATCCCGGGCCCGGTGTTTATAATATGATGTCTGTTGGAGGAGGATATGATATTTTCATTGAAAAATTTAATGCGTCAGGTCAATTGATGTGGGCACACAGGGCTGGAAACTCATTCCATGATGCTGCGAATGCAGTGACATTAGATGCACACGGCAATGTATTTGTCGCTGGCTATTTTAGTGGTAAAGTTGATTTTGATCCTGGACCCTCTGTTTATGAACTTCAATCAGCAGGTGTTCAGGACATATTCATTTTAAAGCTTGACCCGGGTGGAAATTTTATCTGGGCAAGGCGAATGGGTGGATCCGGTACTGATATTGCAAATTCAATTGCGATAGATTCATCAGGAAGGATTATTACAGTGGGATCATTTTCTGAAGTAGCTGATTTTAATCCTGGTACCGGCATAAACAATCTGACATCAAATGGTATGGTGGATATATTTATTTCCGTTCTGGATCGCAATGGATTATTTGTTGATGCACAATCTTTCGGTGGGCCGGAATATGATTATGCAAGTGCTGTCATTACGGATACATCCAACTCTATTTTCGTGACAGGTACATTTGGAGACACAATCGATTTTGATTTTGGTACCGACATCCATATGCTGAGTTCTAATGGAAAAAATGACATTTTCCTTTTGAAATTAAATGCTGCAGGAAAATGGGAATGGTCAAAGTCAGTAGGATCTGCAGGAAATGATAATAGTAGTGCTATGGTAATAGACCGGGATGGAAATATATATATGTGCGGTAGTTTTAGCAAGGAAATGGATATTGACCCAGGGCCTGGTGTGGTCTGGTTAGACTTATACGGAGGCATATTTATTTTAAAGCTTGATGCCGATGGACAATATGAATGGTCAACCGCGTTTGGTGGTTTCGGAAATGCCTCTGGCATTGCGTTGGATGATTTTCATAATGTGTATGTCACAGGAGGATTCCAATATTTAAATATAGGTCGTAGTTTCCAAAATCAATACCTGGAATCATTTGAAAGCGATGATGTTTTTACGCTGAAAGTGAATCCGAAGGGTGTTCTTGTTTGGATCGATGTGATGAGCGGACTTTCCTATGCAGAAGGATGTGGCATAGCTATATATTCCAATACAGATATATATGTGACAGGACAATATTATGAGAGCCTTGATCTTGATCCTTCTATTGATTTGCATTTACTTGAATCGCCAGCAGGTAGTTATAGGGACTTTTTTATAATCAAAACCAGGCAGTGCGCTCCTGTTTATAACACTATCACAGCGACAGCTTGTGAATTTTATTGGGCTCCTGATGGGTACACTCATTGGACGACATCAGGAACTTATCAAGAGGTTTTGCTTACGAATGAAGGTTGTGATAGTGTCCTTACTGTTAACCTGACTATTCTGAATCCTACATCCGGTGAAGAAGTCATCACGGCCTGTGATCAATACATATCTCCTAAAGGAAATATCTGGAATGCATCCGGAGTCTACCATGAGACCCTGACGAATGGTGCAGGCTGCGATAGCATAGTCACATATTATCTCACGATCAATCAACATTC
>JBDUAU010000061.1:0-5354 GCA_040004485.1 Saprospiraceae bacterium | reverse complement strand
GTTCAGCAGGAATAACAACACTTTATTTCCTTATTAACGGCATCGTAGACACTCCTTGTGATCGTTGTTCGGCCCCGATTCAAATGCCTGTAAGTGGTGAATACGATATTATCGTCAAATTTGGAGATCCAAAAGAGACAACAGACGAAGTTATTTTTGTCCATCCGGAAGCATCAGAATTGAATATAGGATCGCATATCTATGACTTTATCCTGCTTTCAATTCCGATCAGGCGTCGCATAGAAGATTGTGAGAGTTCTCCAAATCCTCCTTGTGATATGATCGTACTGTCTTACATCTCTAAAAATGAAGAAAATAACAATCCCAATGATGATGATGATTCACCCTGGGATGATTTAAAAAAAGTAATAGATAACTGATGACTGATAAACGAAATAGATGTTTATTCACAGTTAATTGAATACTAATAACCGAATACTAATAACCGAATACTAATTAATCATGGCACATCCTAAGAGTCGTCATTCCAAACAACGGAAACACAAACGCCGCACAACGTATAAAGCTACTGCACCACAGATAGCTATCTGCTCTGAAACCAGTGAACCTCACGTCTGGCATAAAGCCTATGACCATAATGGACATCTGTATTACAAAGGTCAGATGCTCGTCAAAACACCGGGGCTGGAAGAATAACTTCTTTTTTAGCACTATTTATTTGCATCAGAGGCTCCCCGGTCACTTCAGGTCAGGGAGCCTTCGCTATTTTACCAAAGCTTTCCGTCATCCGTTAACAGAATATAATTTCCAATGAAAAAAGCTCATCTTACTCCAAACGCACCTGCACCCATTGGCCCATACAGCCAGGCCATCCAGGCAGGTAAGACCTTATACATTTCAGGTCAGATCGCCATCGAGCCTTCCAGTGGAAATCTTATTACAGCTACAATTGAAGACGAAACAAATCAGGTACTCAAAAATATTGGTGCTATTCTCAACGCAGCAGATCTTGATTATACAGATGTGGTGAGCTGTACCGTTTTCGTCACGGACATGAATTTGTTTGCAAGAATTAATGCTGTTTATGCAAAATACTTCAGCGAAGGAGTTCCTCCGGCAAGAGCTTTAGTTCAGGTGTCAGCCCTTCCAAAGTATGTCAACATCGAAATTTCAGCCATAGCTCATTTCGATTCAAAAAAACATTAGTCATGTCTGAAGAAATTCAACAACGTAGAAAACAGGTTTTGTCGGGAATACAACCCACCGGTGATCTCCATCTTGGTCGTTACTTCGGTGCTGTAAAAAACTGGGTCGACCTTCAGGAAAAATATGATTGTATCTATTGTGTCGTTGATTATCATGCACTCACGATGCCCTTCAATCCAAAGACACTTAGAGATCAGGTCTGGAAGTTAACTTTCGATCTCATAGCCGTCGGATTGGAGCCAAAACATATGTTTATTCAATCCATGATTCCTGAACATACCGAACTCGCATGGATCTTCAATTGCTTAAGTTCATATGGAGAAGTATCCCGTATGACACAGTTCAAAGACAAAAGCCAGCAGATCAATGAAAAAGATAAGGATGCATTTATTTCTACCGGACTTTTCACGTATCCTGTTTTGCAGGCAGCAGATATTCTGATCTACAGGGCAGATTATGTTCCTGTAGGTAAAGACCAGGACCAGCATCTTGAACTCTCACGAAACATAGCCCAACGATTCAATCAGATTGTTGGTAAAGAATATTTTATTCTTCCGGAAACATTATATACTGAAACACCCAAAGTGATGTCAACCTCCGACCCGTTGAAAAAAATGAGTGCATCACTTGGTCCAAAACATTTTGTCAATATTTTTTCAGAACCCGATGTTATTCGCAAACAAATAAAAACAGCAGTTACAGATTCGGGAGATACTTCTCCTGGAAACATTAGTCCAGGGGTTGAAAATTTATTTCTTCTGCTCGATGCTGCTGGAGGAAAAGAGATTTCAGCATCACTCAGAGAAGATGCTAAAACCGGAACATTGCAATATGGCAAACTTAAAGAGACAACCGCCGATTATATTATTGCCATGTCTGATTCCTTTAGAGAAAAAAGAAAGGAAATCGAACAAAATCCTGAACCCTATAAAGAACAAGTAAAAGATGCTTCAGTAAGGATCAGAAAACAAGCTCAGAAAACAATCATGGAAGTAAAAGATTTAATCGGTCTCACAAATATTAGATAGAATTATACATCTCACGTCTCACGATTCACGAAAAGGATAATCTGACGATTTATTACACTCACTACTCACTACTCACTACTCACCACTCACTATGAAGATCATCTGTGTCGGCCGAAACTACGTAGCTCATGCTGCAGAACTTGGAAACGAAGTCCCAGATTCCCCTATGCTGTTCATGAAACCTCATTCAGCTATTCTGACGGCCAATAAACCATTGTATTACCCCGACTTTACAAATGATCTCAACTACGAAGCCGAACTCGTATTGAAGATTTGCAAAAATGGACGCAGCATCCAACCCGAATTTGCTGACTCTTATTACCAGGAGATAGGATTCGGCATAGATTTTACAGCTCGTGATCTTCAGCAACGGTGCAAAGAAAAAGGACACCCCTGGGAAATTGCTAAAGCATGGGATAATAGTGCAGGCCTGAGCAAAGAGTTTATAGATAAAACCACCTTACCAAATCTTGATTGCATCCATTTTGAAATGACCCTCAACGGAAAAGTCGTTCAACAAGGTGACAGCTCACTTATGATCTATTCATTCAATGAAATCATCTGCTACGCTTCCCGTTTCTTTAAATTACAAGTTGGTGACTATATCTACACCGGCACTCCCGCAGGTGTGGGCCCTGTCAAAAAAGGCGATATCCTGATCGGCAGTATCGAAGGAAAACAAATGCTAACCTGCGAAATAAAATAAGGAAATTCTTTCACGTCTCACATCTCGCACCGCACGTAGATCTAGCGGATTCTGTCTGAAATTTACGAAACCTCATCAACTAGGTTTTTCTATACACAACTCACTACTGACTACTCACTATAAAATCCCTATTTTTGCGCCTCCAAATACAGGCCTTTCCTTTTTATAGATCGGTATTTTGGTGTTTGTAAAATCAATCGATATTCACAATTAAATAAACCTTTTTTTTCATGCCTTATCTATTTACCTCAGAATCAGTCTCTGAAGGCCATCCTGATAAAGTCGCAGACCAGATATCTGATGCACTTGTAGACCACTTTATCGCCTTTGATCCTCAATCCAAAGTAGCATGCGAAACCCTCGTCACCACAGGTCAGGTTGTCCTCGCAGGAGAAGTCAAGTCTAAAACCTACCTGGATTTACAACAAATAGCCCGCGATGTCATCGATCGGATCGGTTACAACAAAAGCGAATATATGTTCGAAGCCAAATCATGTGGTATCCTTTCTTCCATTCATGAACAATCAGCCGATATCAACCAGGGTGTCGAAAGACAAAAAAAAGAAGAACAAGGCGCCGGCGATCAGGGTATGATGTTTGGTTACGCGACAAGTGAAACTGATAATTACATGCCACTGGCTCTGGATCTCGCACATCGAATCCTTATCGAACTTTCCGCCATCAGGAAAGAAGGCAAACTGATGAAATATCTTCGCCCTGATGCCAAATCCCAGGTGACAATTGAATATAGCGATGACAATAAGCCGATCCGCATTGATTCGATTGTTCTGAGCACTCAACATGATGAATTTGTAAAGCCAAAGAATGATAGTGACGCAGAAAAACTGAAGGCCCAAAAGGCAATGCAAACACAGATCTCATCTGATGTGATCAATATCGTCCTTCCTAAAGTAAAGAGTAAATTAAAGGCCTCTTTGAAAAAGCTTTTCACCGACCATATAAAATACCATATCAATCCCACAGGAAATTTTGTGATCGGCGGGCCTCATGGAGATACAGGTCTTACAGGCAGAAAAATCATTGTAGACACCTATGGCGGTAAAGGCGCACATGGCGGAGGTGCTTTTTCTGGTAAGGATCCAAGCAAAGTAGACAGATCTGCAGCCTATGCAACACGCCATATTGCTAAAAATCTTGTTGCTGCGGGTGTATGTGATGAAGTACTGGTCCAGGTTTCTTATGCTATCGGAGTGGCTGAACCAACAAATATTTATATCAATTCATATGGCACTGGCATGTTAAAAGTAAACATGACAGACGCAGAAATTGCTGAAAAAGTCAAACTGATTTTTCCAATGAGACCTTATGATATTGAACAAAGACTACAGTTGAGAAAACCTATCTACGGGGTTACAGCGTCATACGGACACATGGGTAGAGTTTCTGAAAAAAAGACCGTCGAATTCAAAGACGGAAGCGGAAAGATCAAAAAGATAAAAATCGAAACCTTTACCTGGGAAAAACTGGATAAAGTAGCAGAAATTAAGAAAGCATTTAAATTGAAATAACAGCCATCAACAGTAAATTGATTTTTGCGTTGTGGCTTAGATTATACCCTCTTTAATCAAATGTCAAAAAAAGGAATAATGACCGGTTTCGCTCAAAGGCATATTGGTACATCCGATCCGGATGAATTGAAAGAAATGTTATCTGTTCTCAAAGCAGACGATCTTGATCAGTTGATAGCTGAAACGATACCGGCTGATATCCGGCTTCCAGGACCTTTAAATATTCCACCTGCACTGTCCGAACAGGAATATTTACGTCACATGCGTTTGATTGCAGAGCAGAACCAGGTCTTCAGATCATACATAGGTCTTGGATACTATGGTACACATACGCCTTCAGTGATTAAAAGAAATATTTTCGAAAATCCCGGATGGTACACCCAATACACACCATATCAGGCTGAAATTTCACAGGGGCGATTAGAAGCGCTTCTGAATTTTCAAACTGTCGTAAGCGATCTTACAGGGCTGCCTATTGCAAATGCTTCTCTGCTTGATGAAGGAACTGCAGCTGGTGAAGCGATGAGTATGTTGTATCATTTATCTTCGAAGAAATCAAAAAATGGCACTTCATCACCAAACAAATTCTTTGTTGATCAGAATATTTTTCCACAGACATTGGCTGTTCTCAAATCAAGAGCTAAACCGATAGGTATTTCTATCGTCACCGGTGATTGGAAGACTTGGAATGGTGGAGATGATTTTTTTGGAGCTATTCTTCAGTATCCTGATGCGACAGGTGCAGTTCACGAATATGGCGATAAAGTAAAATCCTGGCAGGCTGATCATATCAAAGTCGCGGTGGCTTCTGATTTGTTAGCACTTACTTTACTTACACCACCCGGACAATGGGGTGCAGATGTAGTCATAGGGAATACACAAAGATTCGGAGTGCCTGTTGGTTTTGGTGGTCCTCACGCTGCT
>JBDUAU010000131.1:0-5360 GCA_040004485.1 Saprospiraceae bacterium | reverse complement strand
AATAAGGACGCGGATCTATTATGAAAATTTAAGATCAATTACCTGTTTCCGATGTCAATCTTAATAAATCATAAATTTTCTTAATATATCTGCGTCCTTATCTTTTACAGATTAAGTCTTTTCAGGCATCCTTTTGTCAAAATCCTGTATCTCTCCTCATGACATTGCCATTAAGGCCCTCCTTAAACGCAATATTTCAGGATCAATTATTGCACACTACGCCAGATCCGGCAGTTTTTATTTTTAATTAAATTACACCAAAATGAGAGTCCTCTGCCTCATTGTCTGTTTATTCCTATTCCAGACAGCTATCATTGCACAACCCTGGCTCAGCGAACCCTATCTCAAAATCAGGAGACAAGCCGACACCGCCAGACACACGAACTTCTATGAGATCCAGAAAGCATTTCAGAAATATGAAAAAAAGGAAATGCGCGAACGACGTAAGGAACGACTTGAATCTGAGGGTGAAGATGAAGGCCCTTTCGCCGGATGGGCTCAATACAAACGATGGGAAAATCATATGGAACCCAGAGTCTACCCTTCAGGTGATCTCTCTCTTCCATCTACGAACTATGCTGAATTTCAAAAATACCTTTCTTCTCCTTTCTACAAAGCATCTCAAAATAACAGGTCGATTACTCCTCCAACATGGACTTGTTTGGGTCCAACAGGTTCGGTGACGAATTATTATTTAGAAGGAGCAGGCAGGGTCAATTTTCTTCGTTTTGATCCGGTCAATACAAATAAAATGTGGTGCCTGTCTCCATTAGGTGGTCTTTGGAAAAGTATTGATGGTGGTGCGAACTGGACTACGAATACGGATCAGCTGCCGATAGTCGGTGGTTCTGATGTTGCTATTAATCCTCTTAATCCACTAATCATGTACCTGGCAACAGGCGATGCTAATGGCACCGGGTCTCAGCTTACGATTGCCTCTATCGGTATTTTTAAATCAACAGATGGCGGAGTGACGTGGCCTACAGCAAGCAATACGATGAATTGGACAGTTAGTCAGGGACGGAATATTTATAAGCTCATCATACATCCGACACGCCCGGATACAGTTTTAGCAGCTACTACGAATGGGATATACAGAACTGTTGATGCAGGAATACATTGGATACAAATGCAAACAGGACAATTTACTGACATAGAATTCAAACCCGGTCATCCTAATGTAGTGTATGCAACTGCAGGTATTTTTTCAGGAGGCTCTTTTTATAAATCTGTTGATTCGGGTGGAACCTGGAGTCTTGTGACGAATGGACTTCCGTTGAGTACTGATGTTGCGCGCCTCGAAATAGGAGTGACACCTGCTGACACCAATTACGTGTACATAGTGGCTGTTAAAAAAAACACCTGGGATTTTTATGGTTGTTATCGTTCTGTTGACGGTGGTAACCAATTTACATTACGAGCGACTACTCCGAATATATTATTTGGACAAGCGGGATCACAGGCATGGTACAACCTGGCTCTCGGAGTATCACCGATACATAAGGATACGCTCCTGGCAGGAGGCACTAATATGTATAGAAGCCTTGATGGCGGTACCACGTGGGTGAAAGTATCAAGTGAAACAGGAGGTTTTATTCCGTACGTGCATCCTGATCATCATTCGATCACGTTTTTACCAGGCCAGGATTCTGTTTATTTTTCAGGAAACGATGGTGGTTTGTTTAAGACAACTGACAGAGGTGTCACATGGAATCCAATCAATGAAGGACTGCAAATATCACAGATGTACAAAGTGGGAATTTCCAAATTGCATCCGTATACGCTACTGACAGGCCACCAGGACATGGCAACTTTCATCTATAATGGATCGACATGGGCAATGTTCACGCCAAATACAGGCGATGGCATGGAGAGTATATATGAACATGACAATGATTCAATACGCTATATAGAATCCTATAATGGCCACATCAGTGTTTCATATAATAACTATCCACTTTATCATAATGTGTGTCTCAACAACATGTCCGGCGTCAATGGCCCGGGAAGTTGGATTACACCTTATGTCATGCATCCATTGCTTGACTCCACTTTGCTGGTTGGCAAACAACAGGTCTGGCGTACTACAAACGGTGGTCAGCTCAATAGCTTTGTACAAGTTGGAAATGTAACAGGTGGAGCAACCTATGTCATAGGGCTTGCATATGCTGAATCAAACCCGAATTATATCTATGCTGTAAAATCAAATCGTGTTTTTGTGGCAGTTGATGGGAATACATTCACAGACAAGACAGGCACATTACCTGTTGCAAGTGTAAGCATCACGGGCGTCGCTGTGAGCAATACGGATCCTAAAAAAGTCTGGGTCACTTTTTCAGGATATAATGCTTCCAACAAAGTCTGGTATTCAAGTGATGCAGGTGATACGTGGACAAATCATTCAACCGGATTACCTAATATTCCTGTCAATTGTATTGTATATCAGCATGCTTCGGATGATGGACTTTATGTAGGAACGGATGTTGGTGTTTATTATATTGATAATTCGTACAGCACGTGGCAATCCTTCTTCCTCGGGTTACCAAATGTTGATGTGGAAGAATTGGAAATCGCTTATCCAATTGGAAAAATAAGAGCGGCTACTGATGGACGCGGACTTTGGGAATCTGGTCTTGCAGTTTCAATACCAACAAATCTCGCATGGGTTGGCAATGTGTCTTCAGATTGGAACAATCCGGCAAACTGGAATCCACATGCTGTTCCAACGATTATGCAGAATGTTACCATTCCGGATGTTACTATTCCAAATTTTGATCCTATTGTAAATGTTACAGGTCTTGGCTGCAAAACGCTGACCCTACAACCCGGGGCTAATGTAACAGTGCCTGTAGGAAATCAATTTACGACAAAGCAGAATTAATTTTAATAATGAGATTCATTTGCCTCATTCTAAGCTTTTACTTTGCCCACAACCTTGGTTATACACAGCCATGGCTTAGTAAACCATTTCTTAAAAACAGGAATATTACGGATAGCATCAACCGTCCCAATTTTTACGAAATCCAGAAAGCTTTCAATAAATATGAAAAAAAACAATTGCGTGCAAAAAGAGAAGCGCAAGAAACAGGTGCTGAAGATGAAGGGCCTTTTGCCGGCTGGGCTCAGTACAAACGATGGGAAGCCCATATGGAACCTCGCGTATTTCCTACAGGTGACCTTTCCCTTCCTGCAAGTAACTATACTAAATTTCAAAACTATCTTTCTTCTTCCTACTATACTTCATCTGTTCACAACAGGTCAATTCCCGCTGCGACGTGGACAGCACTAGGTCCTTCAGGTACGAGTACGAATTCGTATTTCGTGGGTTGCGCAAGAATCAATTCCATTCGTTTCAATCCGAATAACAGCAATATCATGTGGGCTCTTGCTCCGATGGGAGGTTTGTGGAAAAGTATGGACGGTGGATTAAACTGGACATCCAATACTGATCAGCTTCCTATTATAGGCTGTTCAGATATTGCGATCAATCCATTCAATACGCAGATCATGTATCTCGCTACCGGCGATGGCAATGGCTGGTCCTCTACTTTCTCTCAGCCTTCAATCGGTATACTTAAATCAACTGACGGTGGAGTGACTTGGCCAAATTCCAGCAATACCATGAATTGGACCGTTACACAGAATCGTAATATTTATAAACTGATTATCCATCCTTCACATCCGGACACGGTTTTCGCAGCGACGACAGATGGCATCTATCGGACATTAGATGCAGGATTACATTGGATACGGATGCAGGCTGGTATGTTTACAGATATTGAATTTAAACCAGGTCATCCAAATGTTATCTATGCTGTGGCAGGAGTTTTTTCAGGTGGATCATTGTACAAATCAACCGATAATGGTTCAACATTCAATCTGATCTCCGATGGCCTTCCACCGAGTGCCGATGTGGGGAGACTGGAGATAGGTGTTACGCCTGCAGATTCAAATTATGTATATGTCGTAGCCGTCAAAAAAACCACGTACGATTTTTACGGGTTCTATCGGTCGGTGGATGGTGGCACTACATTTTCATTGCGTTCTACAACACCGAACATATTATTGGGGTCTCAAGGATCACAGGCATGGTACAATCTATGTATGGCTGTCTCTCCTATGCATAAGGATACGATCCTTGTCGGTGGCACGGTTTTATACAGAAGTTTGGATGGCGGAATTACATGGACAAAAATCACAAGTGAGACCGGAGGATTTATTCCATACGTACATCCTGATGAACATTGTATAACATTTCTACCGGGCACAGATTCCGTTTATATTTCAGGTAATGATGGCGGTATTTTTAAGTCGACCAATCGAGGTGTCACGTGGACTCCTATGAATGATGGCATGCAAATCGCACAAATGTACAGGATGGGTGTTTCACCATTAAATCCATATACGATCATGACCGGACACCAGGATATGGGTACACAAATCTTTAATGGATCATCCTGGTCGATGTTTACACCCAATACCGGAGATGGAATGGAATGCATATATGAACATGACAATGATACCATCCGGTATGTGGAATCCTATTATGGAAGGATAAATGTTTCTTATAATAATTTTCCGCTATTTCATATCGTATGCAGTATCAATGGCAGTGGTGTGAACGCTACCGGAACCTGGATTACACCGGTGGTGATGCATCCTGTTCATGATTCTACATTACTTATAGGCAAAGCGCAGGTGTGGCGAACGACAAACGGAGGACAGACCGGAAGCTTTGTACAAGTTGGAAATGTGACAGGTGGAAATACTAATCTCATCGGTCTTGCATATGCACAGTCCAATCCCAATTACATCTATGCTGCAAAATCAAATCGTGTCTTTCTTTCCACTGACGGAAATACCTTCACGGATATAACCGGAATTTTACCCGTATCCAATGCCAGTATAACGTCTATTGCGGTGAGCAACACCGATCCCAAAAAAGTGTGGGTTACATTTTCAGGATATATTGCCGCGAATAAAGTATGGTACTCGACTGATGCAGGAATGTCATGGATGAATCGTTCGACAGGATTGCCCAATCTTCCTGTCAACTGCATCACCTATCAACATGCATCTGATGATGGATTGTATGTAGGGACAGATATAGGCGTTTATTTTATTGACAATTCTTATTCCTCATGGCAATCTTTTTTTACCGGCTTACCAAATGTGGATGTTGAGGAACTTGAAATAGCCTATTCCATAGGCAAGATAAGGGCGGCTACAAATGGACGTGGTCTTTGGGAGTCTGGTCTTGCAGTACCTGTGCCGACAAGTCTTACCTGGGTCGGTAGTGTATCATCCGACTGGAACAATCCGGCTAAAGCTACGGAGCCGTATAAAAATCGTGACCCGCG
>JBDUAU010000347.1:0-5376 GCA_040004485.1 Saprospiraceae bacterium | reverse complement strand
ACCGGTGCAGGGATGATGCAAATGGTGACAGGCTCCTGGAAGTATTGATAATTCAGGTTGAAAAAAACAGGTGCATAGATTTTGAAATAATAAGTATTCCCCGGAATATAGTTTTTAAAAAATAAACTTCCAGCATTTTGTTCACCAACTATGAAATTACCATTACATCCATCATATAGTGCAATGTCTAATCCTAAAGTTTCAGTGACAAGGATGGTCATAGATGAAGTAGTAGGAATAAATGAAAACCAGATTTCATTTTTCACACCTGTACCTACCATAGTACCTGATGTACTCAGTGTACATGATTGGGAAGGATTCACTGGGACAGGTGTGGCCGTACTGCAAGAAATATTTGGAGGAGGAAGTGATACACCCACTCTGAAATTACCACGACCTGTTAGATTGATTGCACTATATATTTTGAAATAGTACACATTGCCAGGCGTGAGAGAGGTCAATAAATATTCGCCTGTTGATGAGCATCCAATCGAACTACCCGAACAATCACCAGAATAACATTCGATCACCGGTGTGCTCATCTGTGGAGAAGGATTGACAGGTATGGCGACGATGAGGTGCGTACTATCAGTAGCTGTAAATTTGAACCATAAATCATCATCCGCGAAATAAGTGCTGCACATGCCTGTGCCGGAAGCAGCAAATGAATTTGCATTAATGGGGTTTGCAAGAGTGATGCCATTCACAACAGGTATATTGATTGCATTTGCGCATTCATCGTTAGCTGCAGGAACTCTGATGCAAACAGATACTTTCATTTGGGCACCTGTATTGCCAGCATCAAATACTCTCACATATAACGTCTGACCTATCGTCAAACCTGTCAAAGTCAATTGCTCAGAACCTGAAGACGTGTTATTCACACAAGCAAGATTCGTTAATCCGGCGCATGTGCCGCTAAAAACATCAAGTACGCCATCACCACTATCAAATGTGGCTTCAATGATGTGCGTTGATGATGTCGTTACGAATTTGTACCACAGGGCAAAATAAGGCGGGGCATCGCAAGGGCTTATGGGAGTGGTGGCTGAAAGAGCACCCGCCAGATTATCGTCATTCCCTGTAGGACAAGTTGAAGTAGAAACATTGAGAAGTGTTGCAGTGGCACATGATGAATTTGATTCTGTAGGATAGCTGCCAACACAAATACCAAATCGCTGGCCTTGTATCAATGTGTCCTTGCCGAAAACGCGGATATAATACACATTGCCCGGAGTAAGATCTGTAGCATAGATAAAGCCAGTCAAACCGGAACTTATTTCTTTGCAGGCGTGAAATGTAACACCACACGATCCGCTTCTCAATTCCATGATGAGAGGTTGACATAACGTGGTATCGATATCTCTTGCTGCAAATGTGCCACCACCACCACCGCCTAAACAAGAATTCATCAGTTTTATATTGTGCGATCGATACAAGGCGGTAAATTTAAACCACACATCATCATCAGGATATCCTGCACAAGTTGTAGCCATCAATCCTGATGAAGTTGAACCTATATTGCCATACGTTTCAGCATCACAATCTGAAATGGGTGAAGGATCCAAAACGATAGCAGACATGCAGTCATCATAATCTGAACGGGATTCAAAAACGAAATGTGTCCATGGTGAATAATTGCCTCCACCACAATCGGCTCTCAGATAAAAATGATACAGGGTGGCAGGAGTTAACGTGGTCAATATGGCAGAGTCAAGTTGACTGGTTACTATTCCGGGAGGAGGATAAGATTCATTTTCTGTGACTGCATACTCATAAGATATACCAGGTGAGCCTGCATTCCATTTTAATACAGTATGATTGAGAAGATTAGAAGTCACATGGATATTGGAAGGAGTAACACAAGTGTATTTTTTTAGATTGATGTTATCTACCTGAATATCGGCATGTTTACTTCTTAATCCAATAAAGTATTCTCCATCAGCAGCAGGTGCATAGAATAAATAATATGGCTGGTAACCGGATTCAGTAATGTTATAAAAATCAGCGATATGCGCCATGCTATCCGGATCCGGATAGCGTCCTGCATAAATCTGTAAAGTATCCTGATTGTATGAAGCAAAATCCAATGAAAAAATGTAATTGGTATCCTCTTCAAGATTCAAACCTGGTAAGAAGAGCCAATCGTCATTCATCAAAAATGGTTCGTAAGGTATAGTCAATGCATTAGGTGCGGACAACCCGATTTCTTCTGCAGTGATCCATGTTTGAGACTCAGGATTGTTGTTGATGATCGATATACAATCGGGAATAAAAGGCGGAGATATGGCATCAAAATTTTCAAGATAGGGTAGTGACAGAACATTGCATCTTGTCTTCACCGCATGCGAAGTCCAGCTGCTCTGAAGGCTCGCTGAACAACGGACACGGATGTGAAAATAATATTGGGTATTAGGCATTAGTCCTGTAAAAAGATGTGATGTTGCATTTGTTATGGTTCCGGAAGCCGGTGGAACTGCATTGGTCGTCAAGGCATACTCAAACTGCGGAGAAGGAATCGCTTCTGACGCATGCCACGACATCCCGATCGTATTATTTGAAATATAATCTCTGTTGACAAACGGTATTGACGGACATAAAGAAGGACCCCAATGAAAATTCAAACCAAACTGTGGCAAGATGGACGTCGTCTGAAAAATGCAATCGTCTGAATAATTCGTTCCGGCGGTCGTTAAGTTCCAGTCTTTTGAAGCAGGTGTTTTACGGTTATTAAAATCAGTTCGTTGAAAGCCACCTAGACCCACATTGCTTGATGTGATGTTGCTATATCCCGTGGACTTCATTTCACCATAGCGGATATCTATCGAACCATCCAGCGCGTTCAATCTTATTTCGAAATTGACATTTGTATTATTTGTCCCTGAGGACTGAAATATTTTATACTTTTTCCATTTGACTATAAGCGTCAGATCTGTTGAATCTCCGACAACCTCATAGGTGAGTGAAGAGGTGGTACCATTGCCCACGAGATTAGCATCAAAAGCCACCATCCTCGATCGTAATGTATCGTTTGATGGACCGATGGTTTCAAGGGGTTGATATTGAAACTGCCCAATATCTACCGCATGCGTGCCATATTGACTACGGCCTAGACAAATCCATCCATTGTTAAGTACACCAAACCGATCATAAGAAACACCCTGGTAAATGAAATTGAATCCCATTGGAATTCCTGCACCGAAAGTTGAAATTGTACTACCTGTTAAATCTGAGGGATCTAAAAAGCTTCGATGACCCGCATTGGACGCATTGCCAAGTTTTGTTCCCTGAGTGGATTGAGCAAATGGTTGCAGACTCTGAGTGAAGCTGTATGTTGCTACCTGAGCATTACCATTCGCAGTAAAAATAATTGATACCGCTAAGAGAAGCAGCCAACCAAATCGAAAGTATCTGATGTGCATCATCCTTGAATTATGGTCAAATTAATTTTTACCTGCAGGCAGTGATGAACCTAAGGCATCGAATTTTTCGTTCAATGATTTTAGCATGGCCTCAAGTTTTTCCACTTTTGAAGCCAGTGTTTTTAATTGGTTTACTTCTCTTTGTAATGAAGTGATCTTTGTATCTTTTTCCTGAAGTTGAGTATCCAATTCCTGGATCGCTCTCAATGCAATACCGGAAGGGTCAACAGTACTTATGCTGGTATTGTCACTTCCTAATTGGAATATTGAATAAAAGTCCTGGGCCATCGGACCGATATGATATTCATCCGAACCTTTGTACTTCCATTTTGTAACGGGAAGAGACCGCACCTTAACAAGAAGATCTTTTCCATCAAGCGTTGTGAAGTTTTCTTTTTTGTGTATATCACTGACATTCGTCCATGTGCCGGTCAAAGAGAGAAATGCACCATTGCCATTTGAGCTGGATGAGCCTACGACGATGGCTTTAGTTTCAGAAACTTGTGTTCCGAATGACCAGCGATTTACACTTGTATTTCCAAAGACCATTGAATTACTTCGGGCTACTGAAGAAGAGTAGCCGAGGGCAGTAGCATTTGTGATGGCAGTTAATGAAGCATCAGCGTCCCCGCCTATGATTGTATTGTTATTGCCAGTGATAAGACCTGGGCCTGCACCATAACCAATGATCGTATTGTAATCACCCGATGTGGCGAAGCCGTAAGAATTCGTCCCTATCGTTGTGTTCCTTTTTCCGGTGGTCAATTCATCTGCAGCACCAGCGCCTATGGCGACATTGTAAGTCCCTGAGACATTGCTTTGCAACGCCACAATTCCTAACGCCGTGTTTCCATAGCCCGTGGTGTTTTCATATAAAGCTTCATCACCTATGGCCAGATTTTCAAAGCCTGTTGTATTGAAGTACAAAGCTTCAACAGCAATGGCTGTGTTGCTGAACCCTCTGACATTGGAATGCAATGCATTGAAACCAATTCCAATGTTATAATTTCCCGATTTATTGGAGGTAAGAGCAGAAGTCCCAAGTGCCATATTGTATTTGCCTGTTGTATTTGATTTCAGCGTTTCAAATCCAAGCGCGACATTATCTGAGCCTGATTTATTATTGACTAGTGCAGCATAGCCGGCAGCGACATTATTATTGCCGGTTTTATTTTCCCGCAGGGCACCTGAGCCAACAGCGACATTGTTGTTGCCTGTGCGATTTTCTTTTAAGGCCACGATGCCAACGCCTGTATTGTTCATGCCTGTTGTATTTTCTCTGATCGCTTCTTTGCCGAGTGCAGTATTATAATTTCCGGTGGTGTTTTTGTACAATGCGAGATTGCCCATGGCGGTATTTTCAAAACCAGCTATATTGTTTTCAAGTGTATGATTGCCAACTGCCGTATTCGAACTTCCGAGAGAATTGTTATATAGGGAATTGAACCCAATGGCTGTGTTGAATGAACCTACAAGATTACTGCGCAAAGCACTTACACCGAAAGCATTGTTTTCTGTGCCACTTATATTGGCGTAAAGTGAATTGGTGCCAAGTGCCGCATTGTTAGAGCCTATTGAATTGTTATGAAGTGCATTATACCCTATCGCTGTGTTTGTATCCCCGAGGATATTGTCATGCAACGCATACGTACCGAATGCACTATTTAAGACGCCTGATAGATTTGAAGTGAGTGCGTTTGCTCCTACGGCTGTATTTCCTATGCCATCATCATTATTTGTCAATGTCCATGCACCGACGGCGGTATTCTGATTCCCTTCCGTATTTCCTCGAAGACTTTGATGTCCGATAGCAGTATTTTCAGAACCAATACCATTGTAAGTAAGTGCAAATGCACCGACTGCGACATTAGCTTCACCTTCGTTGCTGACCAGGGCGGAGTCACCGATGGCGACGAGATAATCTCCAACGCGTGAACGCTCGACCCATGCGGTA
>JBDUAU010000439.1:0-18247 GCA_040004485.1 Saprospiraceae bacterium | reverse complement strand
ACTGGCATGCTCATATTCGCTGATGTGCAGATTTTTTAAGTAAAGCTCACCATGCTCAAAGACACACCAGGCATCGCTCATATTGGCCTGTCCAAGACGGAGTGATTTGACCTCAGTACCCTTCAGCATTATTCCGGCCTCAAAGGATTGAAGCAGGTGATATTCAAATTTTGCTTTGCGGTTTAGTATTTCCAATTTTAGATTTTAGATTTTAGATTTTAGATGGTTGCTGAGCTGTCGCATAAGGTTGTGTCACGCTGGTCGAATCATTTGATTTTTGAAACATTAAGGTACTAAGAAATTATTCGGTGGACTACAAATCTAAAATCCAAAATCCAAGATTGTTTATGATTTAGAAGGCACATTACTGAAATGCATCGGGTGATCAGGTTTCAGATGCTCATTGATGAAATCTGTCATTTTCACATAAAGATGACGACGTGCATTGTCACCATATATACTATGATTTCGATTGGGATAAAAATAGGTGTCGTATTGTTTATTTGCTTTGATCAATGCCGCAGAAAGTTCAGCCGTATTCTGGAAATGAACATTATCATCTGAACTACCATGAACAAGTAGATAATTTCCAGTGAGTTTATCAGCGAAGTCGACAGGGCTGTTATCCTCATAGCCTTTGGAATTTTCTTCTGTTGTACGCATATATCGTTCAGTATAGATCGAATCGTACCATTTCCAATTTGTAACAGGTGCTACAGCAATCGCTGAATTGAAAACATCATTACCTTTAAACAAACATAAGGAAGACATATATGCTCCATAGCTCCAGCCAAAAATTCCAATACGCGCAGGATCTGCATAAGGTAACTTTCCTAAATATTTAGCAGCTTCGATCTGATCAATCGTTTCATAATGGCCAAGCTGCAGGTATGTCATCTTTTTGAATTCCTCTCCACGTCCGCCTGTTCCCCTGTTATCCACACATGCGATGATATAGCCTTGCTGTGCGAGAGATTGAAACCACCAGTAATCCGATCCGATCCATCCATCAAGCACTTCCTGTGAGCCAGGGCCACCGTACAAATACATGAATACAGGATACTTCCTGGTGGGATCAAAATCAGTGGGTTTGATTTCATAACCATTGAGCTTAACACCTTCTGAAGTCGTGAAATTGAAAAATTCAACCGGTTGTACTTTATACTCTTCCTGAAGTTTTTTGACATTTGCATTGTCTTCAAGCATCCGTACCAGTTTTCCATTTCGATCATTCACTGCATATGATGTGGGTGTATTAATTCCGGAATGCGTCCATACAAAGAGATCAAAGGTTGTTGAAAACGCTGCAGAATTTGTACCTGTATCTCCTTTGATCATTTTTGGAGTGCCACCGTTCAGATCTACGCTGTAGATTTCTCTTTCCATGGGTGATTTCATGTTGCCCTGGAAATACACTATTTTATTTTTTTCATCTACGCCATAAAATTCGGTTACTTCCCATGACCCTGATGTTAATTGTTGCCTTAGCTTTCCATCCATACCATAGAGATAGATATGATTGTATCCATCTTTCTCACTTGTCCAGATGAATCCTCCCTGATCCGCAAGAAAAGTCAGGTTGTCGTGGATATCGATATAATATTTATTGTCTTCCTGCAGCAGCGTTGTCGTTTTTCCATCAGCGGCATTAGCCAAAAGCAGATCAAGATGATTCTGATGTCTGTTCATCCGGAAGACACAAAGCTTTGATGGATCTGTAGTCCACTTAATCCGTGGTATGTATCCATCCGGATCACTGTTACGATCGACAGTCGCTTTTTTCTTTGTCTTTGTGTCATAGAGATGAATGCTCACTTTCGAATTTTCCATACCCACCTTTGGATATTTGAATGTTTCCATTTCAGGATAGACTTCACCGATGTAATTTGTCATCGTGATTTCTTTCACCGCGCTTTCATCAAAACGATAATACGCAAGGTGCCGGCTGTCAGGTGACCAGGCGAATGCTTTCGTGAACGAAAATTCTTCTTCATATACCCAGTCACAGGAACCATTGATGATGGCATTCACCTTGCCATCATTTGTAACCCGGGTCGTTTTGCCTGAAGTAATATCCTTGAAATAAAGATCATTGTCCATGACATAAGCTACTCTTTTTCCATCCGGAGAAAATGTCGCATGCATTTGCTTGTTGACCACTGATAGTTTCGTTATTTTTCCTGTGGACAGGTTGTACACATAATTCCATTCCCTTGTCGAATGACGATAGATGGATTCTTTGCCTGTTGCGAGCAGGATTTGAGATTCATTATCACTGAATGTGTAATCATCGATCTGAGTTTGTTCGCCCGGAAGAATCAATGAACTGGCATCAAGAATTGTATCAATAAGTTTTCCGGTTCTGAGGTCATATTGCAGGATCAAGCTATGCTGAAGCGCGGTGTAATGATGTCCATCATTCATAAAACGGAAACCTGGAACTCCTTTGGAGCGGAATGTACCGTTGGTCCAGATATCATCAATCGTGATCTGGCGCTGTGCCAGAGTTTGCGATAACGGAAGGATAATAAAACCAATCAGGAGAAGGGATATTAACCAATTACTTTTCATGTATTTCTTTTTTATTCGTAGAAGTGGCGCAAATTTCGTGAATAGATAACGTAATGGCAAGGGTAGGGAAGTATGATAGTCTAATAAACAAGGGAGCTTATCGAAAGGGAGGCAATGGGCAATGGGCAATGGGCAATAGGCAATGCTTCGACCAGCTAAACTCAACCTCGTGCCACAGCTCAACCGTAGGCAATGGACAATGGACAATAGGCAAGGGCTGATAGACGGAACTTTAGCAACGCTGATTGTGGCAGAATGGGAATGATTCTATTCCAAAATTATTTTAACACAAAGCAGGTAGAAAGACATAACGGATACTACTTACCCAGGGGTGTTCTTACACCGGTCTGGAAAGAAATGGAGCGAAGGTGTTTTCCATTATTGTTGCTGAACTCAAGATTTGGAATCTGGTAATGAGCTGAGGTCTGAATGAAAAAAGTTTTATGTTCATTGAGTGAATACTCGATGCCTAAACCACCAGCAGCAGACAAGAAGCTTTTTGTGCTGAATGGAGCACCATCACGGATATGTTCACTGACTCTTCTGGATTCTTTAATTGTATTCGCCAGATTCGGATTACTGTTTGGATTTTCATTGACAGATAATGACTGGAAATGATACTTGATCGATACATCGATATCTGATTGTACGATCAGGTTAAGATCAAAACCTGCGAGAGCATAGAATTTAAATGGCCCTTTATTTTCCACCTTGTATCTCATCTGTAAAGGCACAGTCACCAATTGCAAACGCATGGCATCAAACTCAATAGTGCCGTTATCGAAGGCAGTACCTACAGATAATTTACGTCCTGGTTCAAATGTTTTAGAGTTGTAGATCAATCCTGTTTCTACAGCCCATCTTGGATGATCAATGGCTATAGTAAACCCACCGCCATAACCATAGCTGGGAAGACCCTGCTGAGGGAATACAATAACCCGGCCCGCACTGATCAACCGATCTTCCGGCATACGAAGCCTGTTATAATCCAACTGGGCAAGAATTCCAAAAACAGTATGTGTTGTCTTTCGCTGTTTTACAAAAGTTGGATGTGGAAAAGTGGTATAGCTGAAACCTAATACCGGAGAGGTCATGGAGGCCAGAAAATTAATATTTCCGCCTCGCGGTTTTGAATCCGCAGCAGCCAAAAGGTGATCATCGTCAACTGATGATGCATGTATTTTTTGTATTGACTGTAAATCTCCCCGAGTCGTAGATGCATTGATTTTTACGAATGAATGCACTGGATCAACAAATGCAATAGGTGAATTTTGCGTTTTAGAAGTTGATCGTTGTGCAAGAACATTATCTGTTGTCTTTGATAAGGAACCGGAAGAAACGAATGAATTTATATCAGAATTTATATCAGAATTTGTTTTTGCTTTTAAGTTGTTCGGATTTGTTTGATTTGCTTCAGATTGATTTGCTTTATTATACGTAGCCATTTTACCGGCCTGATTATTTTGATCTGAATGTTTTGATGTTGTATTTGTGTTTTGCTGAGTTATGTTGTCGGCCATGCCTTCATGATTAGCATTCGGCACTACCTCATCATTTGCATTTTTATACAAAGGGGTGTCAAAAGGAAGCTTGCCCATCCGTCCCATATTGACAACTGTAAAAAGAAGAAGAACAACAGCTGCAACTTCCACAATTTTCATTGCTATCAATTTTGCACGAAGGAAATTGCTGTCAGCGAGGCGTTGAAGGAATAAAGGCCAGGTACGTGGATCATATTTAGGTTCGAACTGAGCAATACGTCTTCGGATGTCCTCATCAAATTCTTTATCAGTTGCATCGAGTGATGCTTTGATCCGATCCCAACCTATGTCTTGTCCGGGGGCATTGTAGCTTTTGAAGGACTCTTTGAGATTTTCATCGAATGCGGGATCATCGCTTGTATTATTCAATTCGGCTATCTGGTCCATTTGATTCATGAACTCATCCCAATGGGGCTGAAGTCCTTCAGGCTTGTATTCGCCTAAAAGATCCTTCAAATTCTTTTCCCACTCGTTATTTAGCATGTTGTCCCAGTGTTGCAGCAAGAAAATCTTTAAGCTTTGATCGGGCTTTGACAAGATTTGACCTGCTGGTGCTCTCTGTTATTTCCAGGATATCAGCGATCTCCTTGTGTGAAAAGCCTTCAACCACATATAGATTAAAGACAGAACGATAAGCAGGGGATAAGCGCTGTATGCATTTGATGATTTCCTGGACAGTAAGTTTACTGAGGGCATCAGGTTCGTTAGTTTGGACATTATAGGCGGTTTCCAGGTCTTCGGTCCGACGGCGGGTCTGCATCCTGTAATAATCGATCGCCGTGTTGACCATGATCCTTCTCATCCAGGCGACGAGTGAAGTGCCGG
Source organism: Saprospiraceae bacterium (assembly GCA_040004485.1). Classification (GTDB taxonomy): domain Bacteria; phylum Bacteroidota; class Bacteroidia; order Chitinophagales; family Saprospiraceae; genus Opimibacter. The sequence continues at coordinate 13,310 of JBDUAU010000439.1, read as the reverse complement.
GCTGATATTTGTGGATGTTATTGAGGATCTTGATGAAACCTTCGTGGAGGATGTCGAGGGCATCGTCCTGGTTGCCGGAGTATCGGAGACAGACGCCCATCAACAGGGTATAGTTGTCTTCATATAGTTGCTTCTGTGCCCACCTTTCCTTGGCGACACAGGCATCAATGAAGCCCTTTTCCTGATTCTCGAGGCTGATAGAAATACTCATAACCGAACTAAATATCGTAAAAAACCTGCAATGGTGGTAATCAATTCATCTGAATGACAAGTGATTTACAGAAAAGTCGCCCAGTTGGTCTAAAAACAGGATCAACTATCAGATTCATCATATTAACTTTCCATCATGGAAGAAACATTGGAAAAATTAAAATACCCGGTAGGAAAATTCGACTGGTCAAAGGAAATCTCAGCGGAAGAGAGAAATGAATCCATTAGAAAAATAACTGAGTTTCCGGATCGGATCCGCGATGCAGTAGGGCCGCTTGATGACAATCAATTAGATACTCCCTATCGACCTGATGGATGGACGGTGCGACAGGTCGTTCATCATGTTGCAGACAGCCACATGAATGCCTACATCCGTTTTAAACTTGCGCTTACAGAAGACAAACCTGTGATAAAACCGTATGCAGAAGCGGAATGGGCGAAGCTATCGGATAGTAAGCTTGATCCATCTGTTTCAATACACTTGCTTTATGGTATCCATCATCGTTGGGTGACCATCATGGAAGATATGAATGAAACACAATGGGAACTTGGATTCACACATCCTGAACATAATCGTTGGATGGTGTTGAATAAATCGGTGGCGATGTATGCATGGCATTGTGAGCATCATCTGGCGCATATTGCGGGTTTGGTGGAGAGGGAGGATTGGTGATTTCCGTTTTACCCCCCGCCCCCTGAAAGGGGGAGTTGCTCTGACCCCCTACCCTCTGAAAGGGGGAATTTCTTTTGCATGATTCTTTAAAATAAAATTCAGCTACTCCGTTTTTCATAGGATAGGAGGTAAATTAGGTCTTGACTTTTTCACCTCATAGGATTAATTTCGAAAAGAATTAATTCATCAGTTGACATGAAAACAGATATGCACTATGGTGCTTACCCGGCTATTTTTGAATATGCAAAAAAGCTTAGAAATAATCCCACAAGAGCTGAAGCACGGATGTGGGAGTATCTCCGAAAACATCGAATAGGAAATAAATTCAGACGACAACATCCGATATGGATTTATGTTGCTGATTTTTATTGTCATTACCTCAAATTAGTAATTGAGATTGATGGGGATATTCATTCTGAAAAAGAGGTGCAGGAAAAAGATGAAAGTAAAGAAAAAGATATAAGAAATCTCGGAGTGGATGTTATTCGATTTACAAATGTTGAAGTGCTTTCTGATATCGATTCTGTATTAAGCCGGCTGTATTTTAAGATGGAAGAAATAAAATTTGCACGGTTTGCTCCCAAATCAGAGAAAGGATAATCAGTTTCTTGTCCAGAACGGTAGGGTGTCAATCGGAGCAACTCCCCCTTTCAGGGGGCGGGGGGTACAGCGGAATCATTCCTCACTCTCCAACAACATCTTCCTCAACAACACCAATGCTGCAATCGATGTATATTCAATATTACTCACTCTATCACGTGTCAATTTTAATAATCTCGCTTTTGTCCCATTAGGCCCCGAACAAGCAATCCAAATTGTACCTACAGGTTTTAGTGGTGTGCCGCCGGTAGGACCCGCTATTCCACTTGTTGCTAAAGCCCATGTGACATCAAGATTTGTACGCACACCTTCTGCCATTGCCCTGACTACTTCTTCACTTACGGCACCATGTACCCAAAGCATCTCCTGTGATACATCGAGTTCGGAGGTCTTCATTCGGTATGCATATGGAACAATTGAACCTATGAAATAATCAGAAGAGCCAGACACTGCTGTAATGAGGTGAGATAAATATCCTCCGGTACAACTTTCACCTGTCCCTATAGTTTCATTTCGTTTTCTGAGAATATCTCCGATTGATTTTGACAGGGTAGTGTCTAATGAAGTGCTATACACAAGATCTCCAAGTTGAGCGACAATTTGTTTTTGCAAAACATCCATCATCTCCTTTTTCCCGTCACCATAACTGGTCAATCGTAATGTCACCTGGCTGAAGGATGGGAGATATGCTAATTTGATATCTGATGGAAGACTTGACTCAATATCTTTTATCATTTCAGCAAGCACGGTTTCCCCTTCACCCGCAGTGCGAATGAACCTGTGTTCGACGGCATCGCCCTTAGGAAGCAAATGAATTATTTTTTCTGATAGTATATGTTTCATCTCATGGGGCACACCCGGAACAGAAACAAGTATTTTATTTCCTTCTTCAAACATCATCCCTGGGGCAGAACCCTGGTCATTTGGAATAACCCGTGCTTTGTCCGGCATGTAACATTGCACTTTGTGCAACTCTGATGGTTCACGATTGATGCGTTTAAGAATTTCCTTTACGCGCTCCCATGTTTCTTCATGCCATATTAATTTGCAATTATAATATTGGCACAAAGCATCTTTGGTTAAGTCATCTTTAGTCGGACCCAGGCCACCGGTAGTGATGACAAGATCCGCTTCTTCATGACACAAGTCAATGCCTTTGATGATCTCCGGGATTTCATCTCTTACACTCAGTTTCCGCGTTACTTTCCATCCATTGAGATCAAGCCAGGCTGCGATCCACGAACTATTCGTATCCACGATCTGCCCGATCATGATTTCATCTCCTATCGTCAGTATTGCTGCCTTCATCTATTTCAACCATTTAATTTCATGCGAAAAGTAAGACTTCCTTTCACCATTTATCTCAAGTGTTAATTTTCCATCACGACCGACACCAATAATTGAAGCGATCACATTTTTACCGTTTAATTCAAATTCTTTTTCTTTACCCAGGCCATAGGTCAACTGATCATATTCCTGTTTCCATTTTTCAAATGGCTCTTCCATTATTTTCATGACTTCTTCTCTCAACTTCTCACCTAAGGAGATAATTTCATACTTCCTGCCTGTCAACATAAAAAGTGAAACAGGGTTTGGCAGATCTGAGGGAAATTCTGATTCATTGACATTCATTCCGATCCCGATGATTGAATGTTGAACTTTAGAAGATGAGATTGAATTTTCGATTAGAATGCCGGCTAGTTTCAGATCCCCAACATAAATATCATTTGGCCACTTTATACGGAGATTAAGTTCCTGATCCAAAGAAAGCAAGGAACGAACTACGGCAATACTTGTTTTCAGGCTAAGAAGAGGTAGATCTTCTAAAGGCATTTGTGTTGGCTGCAAAATGATTGAAATCGCAAGATGATCTCCGGGTGTGGAAAACCAGATTCTGCCATATTGTCCACGTCCTTCAGTCTGGTGTAGGGCTAAAATGGCAGTTCCATGCAGTTTTTGACCGGAAACCAACAATCTGTGGGATTCTTTGTTAGTGGAATCAAGTGTATCGTATAATCTTAAATCTTCCATAATTTGCCTTAAAAGAGCCTTACCTTTGACCCGCGGGAACTTAATCTTCTGCGAAACAATTATCTTACTTTTGAATTCAATAACACCTGAAGCGAAGTAAGGTAAAAGAAAGGATATCAAGAATTAACAGGGATTTTCCAGGCTGATTCTTTTCACTAAAAACATGAACATTTGGTAAGCGCGAAAAAAGCCATCCAGGCGAAAACAATCAGCAATGGTCTCACAGATCTGATCATAGACTGCATCACAGATATCAAAGGAAAAAAAATCATTCTTCTCAACCTCAAAGCCATAGATGACGCACCGGCAGATTATTTCATCGTCTGTGAAGGTGATTCGACTACTCAGGTCAGAGCTATTTCACAGAATATTGAACGTCGACTGAGAGCAGAACTTCATATGGGTCCGGCCCATGTAGAGGGGACTCAACATGCCAAATGGGTATGTATGGATTACTTTGACATTGTCGTCCACATTTTTCACCCGGAGACCAGGCATTACTATGATCTCGAACAGTTGTGGAGTGATGCTGAAATGATCCATTATCAGGATGTTTGACAGGTTTCGTCTGGTGATTCCTATACTTGATCATCAATTTAAAACCTTAACAGCGGCGTTACCGTTATAAGTGCATTAAAGCAGAATTTACAAAGGATTATAATGAGCGAAGAAAATAATAATCAGGATAAAAAACCGGGGAACAAGTTCACCTTCAATTCTTACTGGATCTACGGCAGTATCATTCTCGGTCTGATCATCTTTAACCTGATGTTCCTGAACGAGATATCTACGGAGACCATCAACTTCCAGAAATTCACCGAAATGGTGGAAGCGGGTGATGTGTCCAAAATAGAAGTCGTCAATAAAAAAGACGCCCGGGTATATATCAAAAAAGAAAGCATGACCAAGCCTCAGTATAAAAAGCTGAGTGAAACTACTTTCAATAAAGCCAGGCCAAGTTATGTATTCAACATCGGTCCTCCGGAATCTTTTGCCAATGACATCAATGCGCTCAATGCGCGTGTATCACCTGAGCTGAGAGTTTATCCGGATTATGTAGACAAAGAAAACTGGGTTGGCCCATTGATGGGTTGGCTCATTCCGATCTTCCTTTTTCTTGGTCTTTGGATCTTTATGATGCGCAGAGTATCTGGTGGATCAGGTGGTCCAGGTGCACAGATATTTAATATTGGAAAGAGTAAGGCTACGTTATTTGAAAAAGATTCAAAAGTGACTGTCACTTTCGCGGATGTAGCAGGTCTTGATGAAGCAAAAGAGGAAGTGATGGAAGTAGTTGACTTCCTGAAGCAACCAAAAAAATATACTGCCCTCGGTGGAAAAATTCCTAAGGGTGTTCTTCTCGTGGGTCCTCCGGGAACAGGAAAAACACTTTTAGCAAAAGCAGTAGCTGGTGAAGCGGCTGTTCCGTTCTTTTCGATTTCAGGTTCTGATTTCGTTGAGATGTTTGTTGGAGTAGGAGCATCGCGTGTACGTGATCTGTTCAAACAGGCGAGAGAGAAAGCGCCTTGTATAGTATTTATCGATGAGATAGATGCTATTGGCAGAGCACGTGGACGAAATGCATTCCAGGGTGGAAATGATGAGCGTGAGAATACGCTAAATCAATTGCTGGTGGAGATGGATGGTTTTAGTACGGACAAAGGAGTCATTCTGATGGCGGCTACGAACAGACCGGACATACTTGATAATGCGTTGATGCGTCCGGGACGTTTTGACAGACAGATTGGATTGGAGCGCCCTGATCTTGTAGGACGTGAAGCTATATTCAAAGTACATCTCAAGAATATCAAGAAGGGACCATCTGTTGATCCAAAGATTCTAAGTGAAATGACGCCTGGTTTTGCAGGAGCTGATATTGCCAATGTTTGTAACGAAGCTGCATTAGTTGCTGCACGACGCAACAAAACAGAAGTTGATCTTGATGATTTTCATTATGCGTTGGATAGAGTTATCGGTGGTCTTGAAAAGAGAAATAAGCTGATCTCTCCTGAAGAGAAAGAGATCATCGCTTATCATGAAGCAGGACATGCTATATGTGGCTGGTACCTGGAACATGCTTCGCCTTTAGTGAAGGTAACGATTGTACCAAGAGGTGTAGGTACATTGGGATTTGCTCAATACAGTCCTAAGGAAGAATACATCACCCGTACTGAGCAGATGCTGGATCGCATGTGTATGGCACTTGGAGGAAGAGCTGCAGAGAGTGTGATCTTTGATAAAATATCTACCGGTGCGCAAAGTGATCTCGATCACGTGACGAAGATGGCGTACAGTATGGTTTCGATTTATGGTCTTGATTCTGAAGTTGGAAATGTTTCTTTCTACGGATTGTCGCAGGATCAGTTTTCAAAACCATATTCTGAAGATACGGCCACGTTGATAGATAATCGGGTCCGTGTGATGATTGATGGGCAATATGCACGAGCTCAGGAGTTATTGAAATCGCACAAAGGTGATCTTGAAATATTGGCGAAAACGCTTCTTGAAAAAGAGGTAATCCATAAATCCGATATCGAGCGATTGATAGGCCCACGTCCTTATCAGACAAAAGGACATCCTGGCAAGGATGAAGATCCGGTGACGGATGCAGTGGATCAGGGAAATAATCTCATACCGCCGATACCGAATTTTATGCCTCAGCCTGAGAATGATCCGGATTTGGAGCAGATTTAAAATGAGCAATAAGCAATAAGCAAAAGGCAAAAGGCAAAAGGCAAAAGGCGTGTGCTTCGTCCTATACTTAACGGATCTATGTGATTAATCGTAATGCCATGAAATTTATTATAGAAGTAGATGATCAAAAAGCTGGGTTTTTTCTTGAGCTTTTAGAGCAATTAAAGTTTGTAAAAGTTAAGCCTTTCAGCCCTTATAAAGTTGAAATTTTGGAAGGAATAAAGCAAGCTGTGGAGCAGGTCAATCTTGCTAAAGAAGGAAAAATTAAATTAAAATCTGCCGTTAGTTTATTGGATGAACTTTAATTTAGTTTACACCGATCATTTTGAACGAGAGTTAAACATTTATCAAGATTCGCATGGAAATTTTTAAAGTATTCTTAAAATAAAGAGAGAGGTATCTTCAAATTTAATTAATAAGTATTGTTGATATATCTTTCCCATTAATCTAAACGAAATGGGATATTCTTGTAAATGCTCTTTGTTCCCTCAGGTGATCGGATTCCTATGCTGTCTTTTCATCACCTTGCATGTTCCTGGTCAGGCTCAGGGAGTTCTTCCTATTTATAGCTCACCTATGGTCTTCCTGGATAGCCTTGGGAAAGTGGTCGGAACATTACCTCCGGATTATGTCATATTGAATACACCTAACGGAAAATTTGACAACGGATATGTAAAAGGACTGGCTGGGAATGCAGCGGGAGAAGAAGGATTAATACCTGCAAAAAATTTTGACAGTAATAATATCACTTTGTTTGACGAGACAGGTAAGGCTGTTGTAAATCTATATGACCGGTACAATACAGTTACTCCATGTTATAATGGTTTTCACCTGGCTGTTAAAATCACAAAAGAGGGATATTTTGACACGACCACCTATTATTATCTTGACAAATCCGGAACTCAGGTATTTTCACCGAATGGGTATGAAAAAGCCACCATATTTAATGATGGTATGGCCGCTGTAAGAAAAGGTAATACCTGGATGTATATTAATGAATTGGGTCATGAATTGAAGTTAATTGATACTTCGATTCATTCTATTGTTGATGTTTCACCTTTCTATGAAGGTTTATCAAGGATTCAATTGGGTCCTGGTAAGAAATGTGAGTTTGAAACTTGTTATAATTATATTTTTATAGATAAGAAAGGAGAAATTAAAATTGATACACGCATTTTATTTCCGGACAAATCCATTAAACGCATGTATGATATTCAGGAAGGGATGAGCCGTGTTATTTTTTATCCTGAAGACGATAAAGCACCAGGTGATGATCTTTCTTTCGTGAGTGATGACGGTACAATACTTTGCATGATTCGGAATGTATTTCGCTCAGACAATTTTAATCTGGCTCACACTCCCGTGGTGACTTTGATGAGGACTGCGGATGGGTCCCTAAAAAGTGATAGTGTTTTTTTATTGACTTCTCAGGGAAATAGAATTTTATTGGACGATTCGGATGGATATATTGCTTATGAAGTATTTCATCTTGATCGCGGCATCTTTTTGGTGAATATGTGGAATGATAAAAAGTTGCAAAAAGGAATTGGAAAATTATACGATGCATCTGCAGAGCGTTTTGTGTATGAGACACGTGATGATGAAATGGGTGTCAGGTGGGATCTCATATCACTACGCCGTAGTTCAACAAAACGTTATTATGTCATCAATTATAAGACAAATAAAATTGTTTATGATACAGAAATAGCATTGCGGAATTATTCAAGCATGAAAGAGGCATTGCTTTCTGATCATCAGGTTACCGAGTTTGAATGTGATGATCCGGCGGAATTGAAGGACCTGGTAAAATTGACCTCTCTTGAAAAACTGACTTTACAGACCATGGATGTGACTACCCTGCCATCCGATTTCAACCCTCCTTTGAAACTTCTAAGAATTGACGGACTCAAAAAGCTGACTAAATTGCCTGACAGATTTACTCAGTTAGAGAAATTATCACTTCGTAATTGTCCTTCCGTCACTAATCTATTTGAAGTACTGGAAAAGCAGACACGATTAAAGGAGTTATTTATTATCAATTTTGGATTAACATCGGAAGAAGAGCAACGTATTGTAACCTTGTTTCCTAACGTAATGATTACGATCAGCGGAACTAAGAAAGATGCATATTACCAAGTCCAGGAGGTTATTGAAGGATTTTAAGTTTTTATACTTTACTATAATGAAACAACACTATGCATAGATGGATACTTATGTTGGGACTTTGCTTGCCATTACTTTTAATTGGGCAGCAACAATTGATTCCTTTTTTATCGGAAAGCTTTTACGGCTTATCTGATGACAAGGGACAAATTCTGGTCGAGCCTGCCTTTGAAGAAGTAATTACCTATAAAGAATTTGATTTAATTGCCTTTAAACAGACTGGATTATGGGGTATTATGGATACAAAAGGCAATGTTATATTTAAACCGGCGATCAAAGTTGAAAATCCCACTGCAAATTATTCCGGACGTCTTAGCGGCCCGATCATTATTCGATCTTTTAATAAAATAATGAAGGAGGAAAACGAAATATTTACCAATTCCTCCCTGTTTAAAGTTGTAGATGATTATGCAAAGGTGGAATATTATTTTAATCCCCACACGCCACAGAATGCGTATACCCCCTTTGTGGATTACAAAAAAATCAAAAAAGATAATAACGGAAGAATATCAGAAGGTAAGCCGAATCAAACAGGTTTCATCAAAGTAGGTACACGCGACCACATGATCAATTTTGTGGACAGTTCAGGTCAGATTCTTTTTAAAAAGAATGTATTCGATGGTGAAGCAATGAGCCGGGAAATTATCGCTGTGCAAAATGAAAATGGGATGCTTGCTTTATTTGATGTTCATGAACAACCTAAGAGTGATTTTATTTATAAAAAGATTATACGTGATTCTGATGGCGAATTTATTATTGCCGTGAAACCTGATTCAATTAAAAAATATACCGATTATTATTCACTTTATTCAACATCAGGGAAATTGATACTCAGCGATCAGGTTCATCAAATGCAGACCAAGGGGAAGACTGCACTGGTGATGGAAGATAGGGTTGCAAGTATGTATAATAATTATGGAGAATTGGTCGCTAAGTTTGAAAATGCTGCCCTGTCGGAGATGATCTTTGAAGATGATTTGTTCTGGATATCTGAAAATGGTCAGTATGGCATAGTTGACGACAAAGGGAATTCCATTCTGGAACCCCGGTATAAATCGATGACGAGATTTTACAATGGAAAATATGCCTTTACACAGAAGGTCCAAGGAGGGCTTTTGGATGAAAAATTTAATCCAATCTGGTCATTGGATTCAATCACTATTTCTGAAATGATCTATGGCCTTAATGGGTATTACAAGATTCAAAAGGAAATAAGGAAGGGCTATGGGACTAAAAATGTTTATGGAATCATAGATAGCCTTGGTAAAATTATCATTCCTGCTATTTATAACGGAGGGATCAGCTACTATCCGCAGAGTAAAGTCTTTGGATTATGGCAGGATTCGCTTCGTTCTCTTATTCGTCTGAATGGACAAGTGATTCTTCCTTTTACGAAATCTAATCTGGATGTTGAAGATTCCAGGAATTCAGTTTTTATATCATCTCCGGAAAAATCTGAGAGACTGGATATGTCGACCTTAAAGGTTACTTATTTACTTAAGCGCCGCAAAAGAATTGAGATCATGGAAAAGGATAATTTCTATTATCTCGCAGATGAAAAAAAACAGCCACTATTTGAGCCTATATACAAGTCAATCCAGTCAATAGGCCAACTGGATTGGAGTCGTGAAGTATATATTGCAAAAAAACTTGACATTCCCAAAGAGTTTATAGATGTTTATAATGATGCAGGTCGTTCTATCATTCCCGATGGATATGGGATATGGAACAGGATCAATCCACCCTCCTTTATTCATCAGGGTGCTATTGTGGTGATGTATAAAGAGGATGTCCTGCGTATGGATCGTGATCATGATGCAGGAAGGAACGCACGGGGACCTTATCGATCGGGTGTTATAAATTTTGATGGAGAGTGGATCATACCTCCGGAGGAACAGATCTCAACTGTATTAGGAGATGGAATAATCCAGACAATTAATTTTAAATCTAAAAAATCAAATCTGTATACAAGGTTCGGAAAGTTGTTGACGAACCGATCATATACCTATGTTCAAAAAATAGAAGGTTCGGACAGGTACGAGGATAACAGAATAATAGTAGGAATGCCCCAGGATCCTGCTAAGTATGAGCAATATGCAAATGATTTAGCGCAGGTCACGAGTATCGAACAATTGGAAAGATTGACTGGAGAGAAAAATTTACCTGTCATTCTTATCGGGTGCATTGATATAAGCGGAAAGGAAGTGATTCCGTTGAAGTACAGTGAAATTAAAAATTTTCGCAAGGGACTGACTTCTGTTAAAGGAATTGACAAAGGCGGTAAATTGTTTTCTGCTATTATTGATACCACTGGAAAAGAATTGCTGCGAACAGCTTATGATAAGTTGTCAATAAGTTATGAAGACAGTACAATGATATATATCACAAAGAAGGAGCTCAACGGAGCTATGGAGTTTTCCGGTAAAGTACTTCTTGAACCTGCATTTGTGGAAATGGGTTATAAGGAAAAATACAGGATGTTTGTGGTTGAAGATTCTATCTATACTTATGCCATTCCAAGGGACTCACCACAGCAGCTGAAAATTTTAGGACCTGCTACATTTTCAGATGTTAGAGGTATTGGAGATGATTATTTTTATATTTCAGTATATGATCGTGATCAGGGAGAAAAATTTACGCATTTTCATGTGTTCAAAGTAGATGGAACTTATGTGGGTGATTATTCCGGATTTGGTCTTGACACTAAACTTTTTGGTGCAGAATTGCCGAATGGGTATATTGCTGTATCGGAGACCGAAGACTCAAAGCCGTATGTTGTGAATCTTGCATCAGGAATGAAATACAAAAAAAACTAAAACCTACTTTGAAAAAGATCCTGCATCAAAGCTTACTATATTTTCTATCGGTATTTGTCTTATGCATACCCGAAGAAACATTTTCACAAAAAGGTCATTTTCCTTTTCTTGCAGGTGACAAATATGGAATTGCAGATGAAAACATGAATATAATTTCACCTGCGATATATAAAGATGTGATTACTGTAAAGGATGGTGCTCTGTCATTAGTAAGAGTAGATTCTTCCTGGGAAGTCATAGGCAAACATGGTGAAAAATTAATCACAAAAAAGCTTTACGGTGAGTTTGCGCAAGACTATACAGGTCCCACAGGAATTTCAATGGACCAGGCCTATTCTAAAATGAATGAAGTGGCTGAAGGTAAATTTTCAAAGGTGTCATTATTCACAATCGTCGATCCGGTCCATCGGATTCAATATTATGTAAATCCTAACTCACCTTTACCGAAATATTTATCATTCATTTATAATTCTGAAAAACCTGATGTTGTTGGCTTCGGGGCTATTCCGGATCCAGTGAATACCGGGGTCATCAGGGTGATCATGCCCGACTCCAAAATCAATTTTATTGACACTACAGGCAAGTTACTTTTTGATGAAAGTGTTTCTGAGGGTGATGTATATGGATCTAATGTTATTGCTATTCAGGGTGAGCACAATGAAATAAAAATCTATGACCGGAATCAAGATTTGCTTTCCGGATATAGCTATAATAATGTCTCGTCATCTCAAAATGGCATGTATATACATTGCCAGAGAAAAATTTCAACGGATGCAGGAATAAAGTATTCCAATGATTTGTTTGACACGCATGGAACACCCATATTAAAGGAAAAGCTTCAAAGAGCATACGGGACCCGAACCATGATATTCGACAATGATTCTACTGGTGCCTATTTATATTCCCCTGAAGGTCTACTTATTAAAACATTTCCTGCTTGCACCTTACTTTACAATTATGTGAATCCTGAAATGCCCTTTATTCTAAAAGACAAGAAATCAGGATTAATTAATTCCAAAGGTTTATACGTCGTAGAGCCAAATTATGAATCTCTGTCACCCAGGAGCGAGAATCTTACATTCTTTACGAGAGGCAGTAAAAGTGGCATCATGGATGAATCGTTTAGGGAAAAGTGGCAATTAGATTCGGTAAAGATTATAAGTGAATTTCAAAATAAACCAGGTTATTATCTGATTAGCGATTTCAATTCAAGGCCATCTCTCATAGGTCTTGCGGATAGTTTGGGAAAGATCATTCTTCCCATTTCCTTCTCGACTTTATCTTTTATCATGAGTTGGGATATCATTGTAGGCACCACAGATTCTATATCAGCTATATATTCACTTAATGGTGAGTATATCTTACCTCTCGGGAAAATTAATTATGAGTTTGACACAGGAGAACTTCGGATTTGGGAAGCGGATAGTGTGAAGGTGTACGATAGATCATTTAAAATGGTGCATTCCTGGGATCGAGTTCAGGAGGAGTTGAAAGCGTTTAATGAGAAAGGTGCTTATGGAATGAAAAATGCCGCTGGCCAGATTGTAACAAAACCCATATATGAGGAAATCCGTAGAATGCAGGAAATAGTGACAGATAAGTGGGGGTATTTGGCCAGAAGAATTGAAGTAAAACAAGATTCTGCTGATCTGTTAAATCAATATGGACAAAATATACTCCCAAAAGGATATGTGTTTTATTTTCCCAATGCACAGGACGGAACCGGCAATAAAATGCCTTTCATTGTTACTAATCAGGAAGACATAAAGGAAAACTTATCGACGCCCAGAACAGGATTGATTGATCTGAGTGGCCGTTGGGTGATCAAGCCTGATTCCCAGAAGATCCATATCATCGGCAACAAAATCATCGTCACTACAAATGCAAAGACACTGGAAAGGCATTTTCATGATTTGTCCGGTAATATAATCAGTAGGAAGCCGTATCAGTATTTAAATTCGAACTGTAATGATGGCCTTTATAATGACCGGATTCGTTTGGGTTATGCTTTGACTGATTCCCTTCAATCACAAGCCCTTTCACTGCAATTGATGCCCTATGGATTAAGAAATGGTGCAATTATATCAGGACGATTCAAAGAGCCCGTGTATCTCATTGGCGCA